>JAJYGK010000106.1 GCA_021790715.1 Chloroflexota bacterium | reverse complement strand
CAGCCGCGTCTGGTCGATGATCTCGACGGCGTCGCCGCCCCACGCGACGGTGGCCGGCTCGAACGTGCGCTCGTCCATGCCCGCGGCCCGGCCCGTCGTCAGTGGACCTGGCGGCCCGGGAACGACGCCCGGCCCGGGAACGACCGCTGGGCCGGCAGCGCCGCCTCGGCGAGCGCGACCTGGCGTGCGTCGCCGCTCGCTCCCAGGCGAACCTCGATCCCCATCTGCTCGAGCATGTGCGCCATCGGCGGCCCCATGTGCCCGGCTGCGACCAGCGTGACCCCGTGCTCGCGGAGGAACCGCGCGACGCGCGCGTGGTGCGACCCCTCCGTCGCGGTCTCGTGCGCCAGGTCCCAGCCGACCTCGAACTCCTCCCAGCGCGCCAGGGTCCCGCCTTCGACCTCGGCGATCGCGACGCGCGATGCGCGCCCCCAGCTCGAGTCGACCCGCCCGTCACGCGTCACCGGCACGCAGATCACCACCCGTCAGACCTCCTCGCCCGGCTTGCGCCACCGCGGCCCGGGCCGCCCCGTCCACTTGTCCTGCGAACCCCGGGCGCCGCCCGGCCGATTCGCGTCATGTGCCACTGTCATGCGGCCACCCGCCTCCACAGAGTAGCCCGTGAGCCGCCGCGTGGGCGCGCGGCCGTCGTGGGAGACGCATGCGCAACGCGACCGGGGACATCTTCCGCACGGAATGGCGCGCACTCGCGCGGGAGCACCGCGAGATCGAGCGCGCGATCGCCACCGTCGACTCCACCGCGGCGATGACGTTCACGCTCCGGCCGCGCGAACTGGCCGGGGCGGTCGAACACCTCGTCCGCACCCTCGAGCCGACGATCGTCCGGCACATGACGTGGGAGGAGGTGCGCTGGTTCCCGACCGTGGAACGACTGGCGCAGACGACGTGGGTCACGCAGCACCTGCGCTGGCAGCACGCGTACTTTCGGCGTGCCGTGCAGGATCTCGACGCGCGGCACCGGGCGCTCGGGCCGTCGCCGACGCACCGGCAGCTCACCGCCCTGGGCGGCACCCTCTACGGGCTCCACGCACTCCTCCAGTCGCACATGGCGCAGGAGGAGGCCGTCCTCTCGACCCTCGGCGCGTCCCCGCTCCCGGCACCGGACGGAGACCCCGCGGCCGGGGCGGGGCGTGCAGCCGGCACGTCTCGCGACGGCGCGCCCTCCCCCGCCGGCACGGCCTCTTCCCCGGTCCGCGCGGCGCTCACCCCGCGGCAGGCGGAGGTGGTGCGCCTCCTGGCAGACGGCCTCACGGGCGCGGAGGTCGCTGCGCTGCTCGGCATCAGCGAGGGAACCGTGAAGGCGCGCGTGCGTGACGTCCGTGCCCGGCTCGGCGTGCGGGACCGCACCGAGATCGTCGCGATCGCCGTCGAGCGGGGCCTGCTCTAGCCTCCCGGCGCAGGCTCGCGGGGCCGGGCTCCGCGGCACGGGCTCATCCGGCAACCCAGGGGCCGGGGCGCGGGCTCAGGCCCCGGATCCGGCCCCGGCCGCCGGCCGCTCCGCCAGGCGCCACTCCTGGCGCCGCGGCCGGCCACCGCCAACGGACGCGTCGTGGACCGCGTGCGCGGGCCGCGGCTCCGGCGACATCGAGAGGCTGTGCTTGTTGCAGACCTCGACGCACACCCCGCACGTGATGCAGCGCATCTGGTCGAGCGCGAAGGAGCGCTCCTCCCGGGAGCACTCGATGGCCGCCGCCGGGCAGCGACGCGCGCAGAGGTTGCAGAAGACGCAGGTGGATGGGTCGAACACGACCTGGCCGCGCGCGCCGGGGAACCGCGGCCGGACCTCGGCCGGGTAGCGCCGGGTCGCCGGTCGCGCGACGAGGTTCCGGAGCGCTCGGCGGCTCATCGGCAGGCTCAGCGGATTGGCCACGTCACCGCTCCGTGCAGCTGATGCAGGGGTCGATCGTCAGGATGATGTTGGGGACGTCGGCCAGGTCGTGGCCCCTGACGAGCGAGATCATCGCGGGGATGTTGGCGAACGTCGGCGTCCGTGCCCGGAAGCGCTCGAGGTACTTCGTGCCGTTCGCCTTGAGGTAGTAGACGACCTCTCCGCGCGGCTGCTCGAGGCGCATGAACGTCTCCCCGTCCGGCAGCCCGCGGACCCTCGTCTCGATGGGCTGGCCGTCACCCTTCGGCATCCGGTCGACCAGCTGGCGGATGAGGTCGATCGACTGCTCGACCTCGCGCAGCCGCACGAGCACGCGCGCCAGGCAGTCGCCGCCGGCCTCGACCACCGGCTCGAAGTCCAGCCGGTCGTAACCGTGCGTGCCGAGCAGGCGCGTGTCGGTGGCCAGGCCGGACGCGCGGGCCATGGGGCCGACCGCCCCCGCCGCCAGCGCCTCGCCGGCCGGGAGCACGCCGACGCCGGCCAGTCGGTGATGGATCGAGGGATCGGCCCGGAAGACGCGTGCGATCTCGGCGAACCGCTCCCCCAGCGCACGCAGCCGCTCCGCGATGCCGGCGAGCTCCGAATCGGCGATGTCGCGCTTGACGCCCCCGATCCGGTTGACCGAGAAGATGATCCGGCCGCCGGTCGTCGCCTCGAAGATGTCGAGGATCTCCTCGCGCATGCGCCAGCAGTGCATGAAGAGGTTCTCGAACCCGAACGCGTCGGAGCCGAGCCCGAGCCACAGCAGGTGGCTCTGGATCCGCGACAGCTCGGCCCATACGAGGCGCAGCCACCGCGCCCGCTCGGGCACCTCCACGCCCATGATGTCCTCGATCGACGCGCAGAACCCCATGCCGTGCATGAAGCTGCAGATCCCGCAGATGCGCTCCGCGACGAAGCCCATCTCCGTGTACTCGACCTTCTCGACCATGGCCTCGAGACCGCGGTGGATGTACCCGATGGTCGGCACCGCGTCGACGACCCGCTCGTCCTCGAGGACCAGGTCGAGCACGAGGGGTTCGGGCAGCACGGGGTGCTGCGGGCCCAGGGGAACGATCGTGCGCTTCATGCCCCCGCCTCCGTCGTCGGCCTCGGCTGCGGCTTCGCCGCGTGCCTGGCCCCGTCCCCCAGCCGGCCAGTCGCCTCGAGGCGCCTGCGGATCGCGCCCGGCGAGAACGGCACGCGCGTCGCCGTCCGGTACAGCTGCCCCCGCAGGTCCACCGCGATCCCGGTCACGTCGACCCCGAACAGCTCGCGCATCTCGTTCTCGTACAGGAACGCCGAGGGGAACGACGGCGAGACGCTCGGCACCTCCTCGCCCGGCACGACCCGCTCGCGCAGGTGCTCGAGGCGCGTCCCAAGCGCGAACGACCAGCTGATGTCGAACGCGCCCTGCGGCAGCTCGTCCGACGGCAGCACGGCCGTCGTGTTGATGACCGAGAGCCGCCAGCCGTCGGCGCGGTACGCGGCCACGCGCGCCAGGAACCGCTCCCCGTCCATCACGCCGCACCCGCGGGCTGACTGCCCGACTGCGGGCGCAAGGCACCTCGCCGCCGTCCCGCCGCCATCGCCGCGCGCTTCCCCTCGAGCGCCGCGATCCCCTGCACGACGCCGTCGATGATTCGCTCGGGTCGCGCCGCGCAGCCGGGCACGTACACGTCGACGGGCACGACGCGGTCGATCCCGCCCTGGACGTTGTACGCGCGGGCGAAGATCCCGCCGGAGCAGGCGCAGGCGCCGACCGCCACGACCACCTTCGGGTCGGGCATCTGCCGGTACAGGTTCTCGACGATCTCGACGTTGCGCTCGTTGACCGATCCGGTGACGAGGAGGATGTCGGCGTGCTTGGGGTTGCCGGTGTTCACGACGCCGAACCGCTCGACGTCGTACAGCGGCGTCAGGCAGGCCAGCACCTCGATGTCGCAGCCGTTGCAGCTCGAGCCGTCGTAGTGGAGGATCCAGGGGGATCGTCGGAAGAAGGACACGGACCTCACCTGCCCAGGAGGAAGACGGCCAGCACGTTGCCGCCGGAGAAGAGGAGCGTCACGGCCCACGACGAGCGCAGGACGAGCTCCCACTTGGCCCGCGACGTGGAGTTGTCGACGAGGATCTCGACGGCGTACGCGAGGAGGAAGACGGCCAGCCCGAGCGGCACGCTCCGGTTGAAGAAGAGCACCACGAAGACGGCCAGCAGCGCGGTCTCGTACCAGTGGGCAAGGTGCACGTACGCGAGCAGCCGTCCCGACATGTCGGAGGTGAGCCCGCTGACGAGCTCCTGGTGGGGGTGGTGCGAGGCGGCGATGTCGAAGGGCGACTTGCGGAGCTTGACGGTCGCCACGAACAGGAACGCCAGCAGCACCCCCGGCAGCTCCTCGGCGACGGCCACGGGCGAGGCCAGGACGCCCGCGAACGTGCTTGCCCCGGTCACCTTGCAGACGGCGGCGAGCATGAGGATGAAGAACGGCTCGGTGGCGAGCAGGACGATGAGCTCGCGCTCCGCCCCGGCGTGGCTGAAGGGCGACGCGACGGAGCCGGCCGCGAGGACGAGGCACAGCGCCGCCAGCGCGAAGACGAAGACCGTGAACAGCAGGTCGACGCCGCCCAGGACCAGCGCGCCGGTCAGCGCCATGAAGGCCAGGTGGCCCAGCAGCAGCGGCTCGGCGACGGGGTTGACCTGCCGGGCCTCCTTCTCGAGCAGCTTGCCCACGTCGTAGAACGGCTGGAGGAGCGGCGGGCCCACGCGGCCCTGCATGCGGGCCGTGACCACGCGGTCCGCCCCGACGAGCAGGCCGCCCGCGACCGGCGCGAGGACCACGAAGAGGACTGCACCCGCGAGGCCGCTCATGCGCGCACCACGGCGGGGACGACGACCATCGCCGCCAGGACGAGGGCGCACACGGCGGTTCCGACGCGGAAGACGAGCCCGCCGTCGACGACGCCCTCCAGGTAGTAGTTGCGCAGCGTGATCTCGCGCGTGCCCCCGAGGGCCGCGCCCACGACGCGGTCCGCGCCCGCCTGCCGCCCGCTCGCGTAGAAGTCGGCCTGGTCGTAGTCGCGGCGCCGCCAGGCCCAGAAGCCGAGCGCCGGCAGGAACAGCACGGAGGCCAGGAGCACCACGAGCATCGCGGGCGAGACGTCCAGGAACGTGCGCGGCGCCGCGTGGAACGCGCCGAGCGCGTACGGCCCGACGACCCGCTCGGAGATCACCCCGACCAGCGCGGCCACGCCGACGACGCCGGCGGCATGGGCGGTCTCGGAGAACCACTCGAAGCCGCTGACGCGCTCCTCGAGCGCCCGCTCCCCGGGATCGACGGCGCGGGTGGAGAGGACCTTCAGCAGCATCTTGCCCCAGTAGAAGATCGTGAGCGCGCTGCCGAACGCCATGATCAGCAGGCACGCCGCGCCCTCCCAGCCGGGCACCTCGATGAACGCGCGGATCGCGCTCCACTTCGCGATGACGATCCCGAAGGGGGCGACGAACATCCCGGCGATCCCCGTCAGGGCGAGGATGCTGACGCGCCGCATGCGGGACAGCAGCCCGTCGAAGTGCTCCATGTCCTTCGTGTAGAGCCGGTTCTCGAGCGTGCCCACGACGAGGAACAGGAGGCTCTTCGCGACGGCGTGGAAGACCACGATCATGACGCCGACCCAGACGGTCTGCGGCGTCGCGATCCCGGCGCAGCCGGCGATCAGGCCGAGGTTGGCGATCGTCGAGTACGCCAGCACCTTCTTCGTGTTCTGCTCGGTGACGGCGACGAGCGAGACGAAGAGGAACGTCAGCAGCCCGACGAAGGCCACCAGCGTGCCGACCTCCGTGCCGGCCATCGCGGGCGCCAGCCGGAGAAGCAGGAAGACGCCGGCCTTCACCATCGTGCTCGAGTGCAGCAGCGCCGACGTGGGGGTCGGGGCGTACATCGCGCCGATGAGCCACGACGAGAACGGCATCTGGGCGCTCTTCGTCAGTCCGGCGAGGGCGAGCAGCGCGATCGCGGGCAGGAGGACGGCGCCCGCCGGCTGCGCCGTGAGCCGCGCGAGGTCGAGCCCGCCTGGCCGGCCGGACAGCAGCACGATCGCGATCGAGAAGCCCAGCCCGCCGAGCAGGTTCATGTTCAGCGCGCGGAAGGCGTACCCGATCGTCTCGGGTGTCCGGGTGTAGCCGATCAGGAGGAACGAGCAGAGCGTCGTGATCTCCCAGAAGACGAGCATGAGCGGCAGGTCGTTGGAGAGCACGAGCCCGAACATCGAGGAGAGGAACAGGAAGAGCAGGAAGAAGAACGCCGTCCGGCGGCCGCGGATCAGCGGATACGACCGCTGGTAGTCGCGCATGTAGCCGAGCGCGTGGATGCAGATGAGCGGCCCGATGATGCCCACGATCAGCACGAGCACCATCGCGAGCCGGTCGAACCAGAAGAGTCGCGACGGATCCGGAGCCGGCTCGTGGCCGCCCACCTGCAGCCAGATCGCGATCGCGAGCTGGGCGAGGGCGAGCGCCGGCGCGAGGAACCGGCGGTAGTGCAGGCCGATCCCGATGACGAACAGCGCGATCGCGACCTCGGCGATGAAGATCGCCGTCTGCGGGGACGCATCGCCGGGCAGCCCGTAGAAGACGTCGGCGCCGTTGCCGAAGGCGACCGCGGCCGCCACCGACGCCAGCGCGACGACCGTCGACGCGCCGACGACGATGACGTTGCGCACCGACGGGGCGGTCGTGAAGAGCAGGACGACGCCGGCCAGCAGGGGGAACGCGACCAGGAAGACGGTCAGCGCCGGCAGCAGCGAGCCCGGCCCGGCCGTCGCCGCTGCCATGGCGCCCGGCACGCTCACGGCGCGCCGCGCGCGCCGGCTCGGTGTGTCGGCGCGGCGCTCCCGGTCATGCGGCCGCCTCGAGCAGATGCCCGATCTCGTACGCCAGCACCTCGGGCATGACGGGTTTCTGCAGGTAGCGCGCCACCGGGAGCCAGCCGCCGTCGCGGTCCTGGCGAGCCAGCTCCGCGTCGCTCAGGTGCTCGTCCGCGCAGGTCAGCATGACGAGCGGCATGCCGGGGTGCTCGCGGGCCAGCGATCGGGCCAGGCCGAAGCCGGCGGCGGCGCCGTCGAGCATCGCCTCGAGCACGACCAGGTCGGGCACCCGTGCGCGGACGGCGCGGCTCGCGTCCGCGGTCGTCCGTGCAACCGCCACCTCGTGCCCGGCCGCCTCGAGGGTGGCCGCGTTCCGCGCGACCTCGTCGACGTCGTCGTCGACGAGCAGGATCCTCGCCATCGTGTCCGTCTGCCTCCGCGGCGCGCCGTGTCTCGCGGGCGCCTCATGGCCCCCGGGGCCACGAGGAGGCTATGCGCGCGGAGGGCGCGGGAGCGACTCCGACAGGGCACGTGCCGGGAGGCGGATCGGATCGTTGTATCGCGTGACCTGGACGGCGGTTCGCGCCGGAGACGTGGCCGATCCGATCCCCGGAGAGGGGCGGTTCGGACCGGGCCACCTGGAACGCGGGCGCGGTCGCGGGCGGGTCGGGGCGCGAGGATCGGGCCGCGGGTCGGGGCGCGAGGATCGGGCCGCGGGTCGGGGCGCCGGCCGTCGAGCCGCGGCCCCGGCGCGCCGATCAGGCGGTGGGACCGGGCTGCGCGGGTGTCGTCGGGTCCGTCGGAGCGGACGCCGGCGCGCCCGCGGAGGCGTCCGGCACTGCCTGCTGCACGGCGGCCTGCGGCGCAGAAGTCGCGGCCTGCTGCACGGCGGCCTGCGGGGCGGCCGCCGCGGCCTGCCCGCTCTGCGTCGCCAGCGGCACCGGCTCGGTCACGCCGGCCTTCACCGACTCACTGAACTCGGTCGTCGCCTTGCGAAACTCGCGGATGGATTCGCCGAGGTTCTTGCCGATCTCCGGGAGCCGCTTCGGACCGAAGATGACGAGGACCGCCACGAGCACCAGCGCGATGTGCCACGGCTCTAGACCGAACATGGTCCTGACCCCTTGTGCATGACGTCAGTCGTGATGACGCCAGAGCGCGGAGCCTAGCACGCATCGCGAACGCCGGCCCTCGCCGGCTTCTGGATCGCGCGGCCCGCGCGCCCTACACTCGGACCCGGCATGGGAGGCCGACTCGGGAGGGAGGCCATGGCCGCGGTTCCGGCTGGCATCGGGCATCTGCGGTTCGCCGTCTGCCGTGACGGCCCCCGTCCGGGTCGCGCGGTCGCGGCTCGGAGCGCAAGCGGCGCCCCGCATCGCCGCGCGCATCGTCGGCGGCGCGCCGGGGGCGCGAGGCGGTGAAGGCCGTGCGGACGCCGTCGCCAGACGAGCGGTTCCTGCCCCGTCCCGTCGTCGCGCTGCTCGGCCTCGCGGCGATCGCGGTGGTGCTCGCCGGTGTCGGCGAGCTCCGGGGCATCGTCGGACCCTCGATCCTGGCTCTCGTCCTGGTGCTCACGCTCGATCCGATCCGGACCACCATGCAGCGCCGGGGCGCGCCGTCGTGGCTGGCGGTCGCCGCGCTCCTGGTGGCGGCCTACGCGGCCCTGGTCGCCCTCGTCGCGGCGCTCGCGTTCTCGGCCGTCCAGCTGGGCCTCCTGCTGCCGCGGTACTCGTCGCAGTTCCGAGATCTCGTCGGGCAGCTGCTCGGCATCCTGGAGCCACTCGGCGTGACGCGGGGCGAGATCACCACGGCGATCGCCGGCATCGACCTGCCAAGCCTGGCCAGTGGCCTCCGCCCCGTCCTCGGCGGGGCCACCAGCGTCGTCTCCGCACTGCTTCTCGTCGTCGTGCTCGTCCTGTTCCTGGGCCTCGACGCCTCGCACGTGACCCGCCGGATCGCCGCCACCAGCGTGAGCCCGGACCTGCGGGATGCGCTCGACACCTTCGTCGCCCGCACGCGCCGCTACGTCGTCGTGTCGACCGTCTTCGGGCTCATCGTGGCAGCCGTCGACGTCGTCGTCCTCTACTGGCTCGGCGTGCCGCTCCCGGTGGTGTGGGGCCTGCTTTCCTTCGTCACCAACTACATCCCGAACGTCGGGTTCGTGCTCGGCGTGCTGCCGCCCGCGCTCGTCGCCCTGCTCGACGGCGGCGTCGGCCCGATGCTGGCCGTGCTCGTCGCCTACTCGGTGGCGAACTTCGTGATCCAGTCGCTCATCCAGCCGAAGGTCGTGGGCGACGCGGTCGGGCTCTCGGCGACGGTCACGTTCCTCTCGCTGGTCTTCTGGGCCGTGGTCATGGGCCCTCTCGGCGGCCTGCTCGCGATCCCGCTGACGCTCCTCGTCAAGGCGATCCTCGTCGACGCCGATCCGGCGGCACGCTGGATCGGCCCCCTGCTCGGCGACGACCGGCCCCCGACGCAACGGGACTGAACCGCACCTGCCCGGACGGGTAGTCGCGGCCTGCTCGGCAGGGCTGGCAACGCCCGGGCACTCGAGCCCGCCCTGGACCCGCAGAGGCACCGCATCGCGAGAGGCCGCAGGCACTCCGCCGCGCAGGCTGCCGGCCCGATCCCTCGGGCCCGCCGGCCCTACCGCCGGAGTCTCGATGGCACCAGTCTCGAAGACGGGCAAACGCGACGGCCCGGGCTGAATCCGGTTCGGGCGCACGTTTGAGGCAGTCGAATGGAGTCGCACATGAGTCGTTCTCCGACAGACGCCACCCAGGAGTCGTACGACGACGTCGCGCCGATCGCGCGCTTCCCCTGGCTGACGCAGCGCCACCTCGTCTTCTTCGTCATCGGCTGGCTGGTGCTGTTCTCGCTGGGCAGCCTCTTCGTCTCGAACCCCTTCGCCAGCGAGACGTCCGCCTCGGCGAACATCGACTACTGGCATGTCATGTACCTGCACGGGTTGCTCGTCGGCATGGTCGGCCTGCTCGCCCTCCTCACCTGCGGCGTGCTCCAGCTCCGCTCGATGCACACGCGGATGTGGATCGTGGGCGGCGTCCTCTTCATGACGGTGCTGACCGCCGTGGGCGGGATCTTCGATCGCCGCGTCCCGGGCGCCGAGATCGCGATGTGGGTGCAGATCTTCGGTTTCTTCGCCCTCGACGAGATCTGCATCGTGCTGCTGCTCGGGATGCTCGGCGAGTGGCGCAGCGGGGCCCCGAACGCGCGGACGCTCCCCTACGTCTCGGCGTTCCTGGCCGCGGGCTCGATGTTCGTCGCCGCGGTCATGGGCCACCTCGCCGGCTGGATCCTCGAGTTCGGCAACTTCCCGTCGATCATCGGGACGTACGCCTCCGCGGTCGGCGACAAGGTGAGCGACTTCGAGGCCAACCTCGTCGGCTCCCACTCGCACGACATGGTCGTCGCGGTGATGGCCCTCTCGGTGTCGATCGCCGCCGTCCAGTTCGGCTACCACGCCCTGAGCGGGCGGGCCCGGACGGTCGCCCGGTTCGGCCTGGGCATGGTCGGCGTGGGCGTCGTGCTGATGACCGTCATGTACGTCGTCATGGCGTTCACGAGCTGGGGCCCGCCCAACCTGTTCACGTCCGCCGGCGGCGCCAACGGGATCGCCGGTGACGACATCGTGACGGGCGTCTTCATCATGACGGGCGGCCTGATCACGCTGGCGGCCGTGCTGGCCGGCGACGCCCGCGTGCGCGGGCTCGCGGCGGGCCCGGTCCGGCTCGCGACGCTCTGGTCGTGGGCGATCCTCTTCGCCACGGTGGTCATCGCCGGGTACTCGATCGAGCTCAACGAGACGTACTTCGGCGCAGGCGACCCGTCGGCCGCCGGCTCCGCCAAGGACGCCGTCTTCACCTGGCTGCACCAGGACCTCGGGCTCTTCCTGATGCCGGCCCTCGTGCTCGTCATGCTGGTCGTGGCGCGCTTCGTCCTGCCGCGCTACCAGGGGGCCATCGGCTGGGCCACGATCGTGGGCACCACCGTCACGTTCGTGGGTGGCATGATCTTCGTGTTCGTCAACCCGGCCCTCCACGGGCCCGGCTACGACGTCTCGGGAGTGGGCCTCCTGGTGGTCGGCGTCGCGCTGCTGGCGACGCTCTGGTACGGGGCGCTCCACGGGGCCGGGATGCTCGGTGCGGTCGCCCAGGGGAACCCGCACGCCGCCGGGGGAACCGGCCGGTAGCAGCCGCGGCCGCGGAACGGTGACGCGCCCACCCGGGCGCGTCACCGGACACCGACTCGGAGCATGATCACGTGATGCAACCCGAGACGACCCACGGAACCCGGGCACCGGCATCCGGCGCCGTCGCGGAGGCGTCCACCGGAATGCGGGCGCCATGCGCGGTGCCGGGCGGCGCCGCCTCGCGCGCCGAGCGACAGACGCTGTCCC
>JAJYGK010000100.1 GCA_021790715.1 Chloroflexota bacterium | reverse complement strand
TCGCCTCGCTGAAGTCCTCCTTCTCGGTGTAGCCGTTCACGGTGACCAGGCAGCGCAGCCCCGCCGCGTCCGCCGCCTGCAGTCCGTTCCGCGAGTCCTCGACGACCAGCACGTCGCGGGCCTGCAGGCCGAGCCGCTGGAGCTGCTCGAGCGCGAGGAGATAGATGTCCGGCGCGGGCTTCTTCTTCGGCACCACGTCGCCGGCGAGGAACACGTCGAACCGGTCCGCGCGCTCCCGGCCGACGGCGTACTCGAGGATGGCGTGCACCGACGCCTCCGCCGACGTGGAGGCGACGGCGAGCTTCCAGCCCGCGTCCTGCGCGTCGGAGATGACCCGCCGGATCCCGGGCCGCGGCGGCAGCCTCCCGGCCGCGACCATCTCCGTGTAGAGCTGGGTCTTGCGCTTGTGCCACTTCGCGACCTCGGCGGCCAGCGCATCGGGATCCTCGGGCAGACCGACCCGGCGGACGAGCTCGGGCGTCAGTTCGCTCGACATGCGCTCCTTGCCGCCGCCGATCAGGAGCTTGCGCCCGTACTCCTCTTCCGACCAGTGGATCGGCAGCCCGAATTCCTCGAAGGTCTGGTTGAACGCCGGCAGATGTCCGTACCGCTCGGTGTCCGCCAGCACACCGTCGCAGTCGAAGATCAGCGCCTTCACGTCCAGGCCTTCCCTGCGCTGCCGAAGAGCTGGATGTGGTGCTTCGCCATCTCCAGGACGGCGGCGCGCTGGGCCTTGAAGATCGACGGCGGGTCGTACTCGCCGGGATGCTCGGTCATGAAGTCGTAGCCGGACTTCATGAACGCGATCTTCAGGGCGGTGGAGATGTTCACCTTGGCGCAGCCCCGGGAGATCAGGTCGCTGAACTGCTCGGGGGTCATGCCCGTGCCGCCGTGCAGCGCCACCGGGATCCCGGTTGCCTCGACGATGTCGGTGACGCGCTGGTTGTCGAGGTGCGGCGTCGTCTTGTACATGCCGTGGGCGTTGCCGATCGCCGGGGCGAAGACGTCGACGCCGGTCTCCTTCACGAAGTCGACGACGGTCTCGAGCGACTGCACGTGCTCCGCCTCGTCGCCGGTCATCTCCTCGGTCCGCTTGAACCCCTCGATCTCGCCCTCGACGTGGGCACCGTACTGGCGCGCCTCGGCGACGACCTCGATGCACTGGCGCTTGTTCTCCTCGACGGAGAGCTTGCTCGCATCGAAGAGGACTGAGTTCCAGCCCCTGGCCAGGCACTCGCTGATGAGCTTCCGGTCGGGGCAGTGGTCCAGGTGCAGCGCGACGGGCACCGAGATCTTCTTCGTCATCTCGCACCACATCGCGTACATCACGTCGACGCCCGTGAGCAGCACGTGCTTCGGGGACGTCTGGATGATCACGGGCGCGCGCAGCTCCTCCGCGGCCGCGAGCACCGCCTCCATGGTCAGGTCGTTCACGACGTTGATCGCGGCGACTCCGTAGCGCTCCTCGAACGCGCGGTCGAGGATGGCTTTCGTCGGTACGACAGGCAATCCAGCACCTCCCGCTGGGACGCTTGCAGTGCGCGAACCCGGCACCGGCGGCCCCGGCCCCGGGGCGGCCTCCGCCGGCCGCTAGCTCAGAACGCTGCGGTCGATCACCTCCCCCGCCGGATCCATGCGGACCGGCCCGCCGTCGTCGCCGGAGCCGTCCTCCCGTGCGAGCGCGAGCACCGCCCGCGCGTTCGGCTCGTCCACGACCAGGACGTCGATGACGCCCGAACGAAGCACGCCCAGGACGGCGCGCGGCTTCTCCGCCTCGCTGACCACCGCCACGGCCGTCCCGATGCGACGGAGATCCTCGACCGTCAGCGCGATCAGGCGGTCCTGGTGCGGTGCCGCGACCGGGCGGCCTCGGACGTCGACGTAGTTGCCGAGCACGTCGCCCACCGCGCCCTGGTTCCGCAGCCGCGCCATCTCGTCGGTCGAGAGGCAGCCGCTGCGGACCATCGTGCAGTCGTCGTCCGTGCCGCCGATCCCGAGGAGCGCCACGTCGGCCTGCGCGGCGAGGCGCAGCGTGTCGGCCACCGCCTCCTGGCGGAGCAGCTCGTCGCGGATCTCCGCGTGCTCGACGTACGCCGGCGCGTAGAGCATCACGGCCCGTCCGCCGCTCCGCTCCGCGAGCGCCCGACAGATCTCGTTCGGATTCGTGGGGGCGTCCACTCGGGGCGAACCGCCCATGGCGCTCACGAACGCGCAGTCCAGGCGGCGCTCGGGGCGGAAGAAGCGCGGGATCTCGCCGGCATCGCGGCCGTGGCTGACGGCGACCACGGAGGCGTCGGCGAGCCGCCGCTCGAGATAGCGGGCCGCGCTGCGCGCGACGGCCTCGCGCTGGGAGCGGGGATCCGGGCGCGGCGGACTGACGATCACGTCGACCAGGCGGAACGTCCGCCGGAGCTCGTCCTCGAGGTCGAGGTTCAGCCAGGGGGGAGCCTGGATGTGGATGTCGACGACGCCGGCGCGGCGCGCGCGGTCGAGGAGCCGCTGCACCTTGGGGCGGGACAGCCCGAACTCCCGGGCGATCGCCTCCTGCGTCGAATCGTCGACGTAGTAGCGGTGCGCGATCCGTGCCAGGAGCTCGTACTCGTCCTGGCGCAGCTCCTCAGGCAACGCGGACCCCCCAGGGAGCGGCGATCAATTGCTCAACAGTGGGCGCCTGCGCACTCTAGCACCGCGCCGCCGGCGGCAACAAGGCTCGACTTCGGCAACAATGGGGACCTGGAACATTGCACAGGCACACGATGAGCGAACAGCGTCCCCGCCAGACCGATCCCGTCCCGGACCCAGGAGCGCCGGCCACCGAGCCACCCGCGACAGCCGAGCCCGACCGACCGGCGGTCCCTGCGCCCGGCTCGCCCGCGCCTGCCGAGCTCGACTCGCCCGCAATCGGCACGCCCGGCCGGTTGCCGGCCCTCTACCTGGGGCATGGGGCTCCACCCCTGCTCGACGACCCGGAGTGGCCCGTCCAGCTCGCGGCGTGGGCGCACCGTCTCCCGCGGCCGTCGTCGATCCTGATCGTCAGTGCGCACTGGGCGACGACGCCGATGGCGCTCGGCGCGACGACGCGCGTCCCGCTCGTGTACGACTTCTACGGCTTCCCGCAGCACTACTACGAGCTGACGTACGACTCGCCCGGGGCACCCGATCTCGCCGCCAGCGTGCACGCGCTGATGCCGTCGAGCGAGCCCGTCGTCGACCGGCCGTCGCGCGGCCTGGACCACGGCGCCTGGGTGCCTCTGCTGGCGATGTACCCGGAAGCCGACATCCCGGTCCTCCAGGTCTCGATGCCCGACCTCGACCCCGAGCACCTCTTCGCGGTCGGGCGTCGCCTCGCGCCGCTGCGCGACGAGGGCGTGCTGATCGTCGGCAGCGGCTTCATGACGCACGGCCTGCCCTACGTGCGCGAATACATGCTGGGCCGGCCGGGCGCCCCCGGGTGGTCGGTCGAGTTCGACCACTGGGCGGCCGAGACGCTGCGCCGGGGCGACCTGGACGCGCTGTTCGCCTTCCGCGAACGGGCGCCGGGGATGCCGTACGCGCACCCGACCGTCGAGCACTTCGCGCCGCTCTTCGTGGCGCTCGGTGCCGGCGCGGCCGCGGACGACGCGCCGGACTTCACGATCGAGGGCTTCTGGATGGGCCTCGCGAAGCGCTCCTTCGAGGTGCGCTGACCGAGAACGGGTCCGCCGGGGCCCGACACGAGGGCCGGGCAGCCGGCCCGCGATGCCGTGCACGCGGCGCGGATCTGCGCCGGGTCGCGCCGGGAGGCGTCCGGCCCCCCGAACGGGTGGAAATGGCCCGCGAAAACGGGCCGATCGCGCCGCCAGAATCGGCACATGGCACCACGCGTGCTGCTTGTCGAGGACGACGCGTCCATCCGCGAGGTCACCGCGCTCGGCCTCGTGGCCGGCGGGTTCGACGTGGTCACCGCCGCCGACGGTCCGTCCGCGCTCGCCCGTTTCCGTGCCGACCGGCCCGACGTGGTGGTCCTCGACCTCATGCTCCCGGTCCTCGACGGGCTCACCGTGTGCCGCGAGATCCGGACCGAGTCGACGGTCCCGGTCGTCATGCTCACCGCCCGCACCGATGCCATCGACGTGGTCGCGGGCCTCCAGGCAGGCGCGGACGACTACGTGCGCAAGCCGTTCGAGCTGCCGGAGCTGCTGGCACGGCTCCGCGTCGCGCTGCGACACGGCCGCGCGGGTCCGGGCGGCGGGGAGGCACGGCCCGGTGAGCCCGCGGGCGGACAGCCGCCGCTCCGCCTGGGGCCGCTCGAAATCGACGAGGCCGCGCACCAGGTGCGCCGCGGCGAGGCCGAGGTCCCGCTGACGCGGACCGAGTTCCGGCTCCTCGTCGCCCTCGCGCGCCGGCCGGGCCGCGTGCTGACCCGCGACGTGCTGCTCGACGAGGTGTGGGGCTACGACTTCCTGGGCGATTCACGGCTCGTGGACGTCGCGGTCCAGCGGCTCCGGGCCAAGGTCGAGGACCGGCCCGCGGAGCCGGCGCTGATCCTGACCGTCCGCGGGGCCGGCTACCGCGCGGCGTCCGGCGCGGAACAGGCTGGCGCCGCGGCCGCCGCCGGCACGCCGCCGTGAGATGACGCGCGGAATCCGCGGGCGGCTCGCGCTCACGGTCGTCGGCCTCGTCGCCCTCACCGCGGTGGTGCTCGGTGCCGGCTCGTACGCGTACGTCGCCGCGTCGCTGCGCGCCCAGCAGCTCGATGCCGCGAGCGAGCTGACGCGCTACAACGTCGGCGTCCTCGCCGTCGAGCGGCTGCCCGACGGCGCCACCCGCGCCGACCTCGAGTCCAGCCGGCTCCTCGACGGGTTCGCGGCGCGGGGCATCGTCGGCACGATCGTCGATTTCGGCACGGGCGAACCCTTCGTCTCGAACCTCTCCGCCGCCGCCGTCGCGGGACACCTGCCGCCGGAGCTGGCGACGGTCGCGGCCCGGGGCGACGTGGCGTACGCGCGCACGGAGCTCGGCGGCCAGGCGCTGCTGGTGACCGCCGCGCGGCGTCCGCCGTCCGGGCCGACGTTCTACTTCCTCTTCGACGGGACGGCGGTCGAGGACGCGATCCGGCGCCTCGGGACGGCGCTGCTCGCCGGCGCCGTCCTGCTCGTGGCGGTCGCCGTGCTCGCCGGCCGCACGGTGGCGCGCGGCCTGCTTCGCCCGGTCGGGGAGGCGGCGGGCGCGGCCGGGCGGATCGCCGCCGGCGACCTGTCCGCACGCCTCGACACCGCCGGCGGGGACGAATTCGCGCAGTGGGCCGCATCGTTCAACGAGATGGCCGCGTCCCTCGAGCGGCACGTGGCGGATCTGCGCGATGCCCGCGAGCGGGAGGAGCGCTTCGTCGCGGACGTCTCCCACGAGCTGCGGACGCCGCTGACGGCGCTGGTGACCGAGGCATCCGTGCTGGGCGCGCACCTCGACGCGCTGCCGGAGGTGCCGAGGCGGGTGGGCCAACTGCTGGTGGCCGACGTGGCGCGGCTGCGGGCGCTGGTCGAGGACCTGATGGAGCTCTCGCGCTTCGATGCCGGGGCGGAGCAGCCGGAGCTGCGCGAGTTCGACGCGGTGGCCTTCGTGCGGCGGGTCGTCGAGGCGCGCCTCCCCGACGCGGTCGTGCGGACGGCGGGCCCCGGCCCGGAGCCGGGACCAGCCGCGAGCCCCGGCCCCGGGTCCGGACTCGACGGGGGCCCCGGCCCGCAGGCGCTGTTCGTCGCGAGCGATCCGCGGCGCGTGGAGCGCGTGCTCGGCAACCTGCTCGACAACGCGCGGGTGCATGCCGAGGGCCGGGACGTGGAGGTCGACGTCGCGCTCGCGGCGGATGCGCTCGAGATCGCCGTCTCCGACCGCGGTCCTGGCGTCCCGGAGACGGAACTGCCGCATCTCTTCGAGCGCTTCCACAAGGCCGATCCGTCGCGGCACGCGGGAGGCAGCGGCCTCGGCCTGGCGATCGCCGCCGCGCACGCACGGGTGCTGGGCGGCACACTCGGGGCCGAGGCACGTCCGGGAGGTGGGATGCGGTTCGTGCTGCGGATTCCCGTGACACGATCGTTACCCGGTGGCGACGGTCCGGCGACGGACGAGGCCCAGGCTGCGTGGGCATCGGAACCACGCATGGAGACACGCACGTGAACCGTCAGGCCGGATCGGGCGCTGCCCGTCACCCGTCGTCCTTCGCTCTGTCCGCTCTCACCCTCGCCCTGGTCCTGGTCGGCGCGGCGTGCACGCCCGGCGCCGGCGACGCCGGGCCCCTGCTGCCGTCCGTAGCCGCCGGCTCCCCTGCGGCCGCGTCCCCTGCCGGTGGATCGGGGGCACCCTCCACGTCCGGCTCGACGGTCGCGTCGGGCGCGCCGTCACAGTCGCCGTCCCGGGCGCCCGCCCCCGGGGAGTCGGCCGGCCCACCCACCGCAGCGTCTCCGTCGCCGGCCGCACCCACGGCTGCCCCGACCACGTCGCTGGTCGCCTACTTCCTGCTGGGCGAACACCTCGTCCCGGTCCAGCGCACGGTCCCGAAGACCGTTGCCGTCGCCCGGGCCGCCGTCCAGCAACTGCTCGCCGGTCCGACCGCGGCCGAGTCCACGGGAGCGGCCGGCCTCGTCTCGTGCATCCCGGCCGGCAGCCGGCTGCTCGACATCTCGATCACCGGCGGCATCGCGACGGTCGACCTGACGGGGCAGTTCGAATCCGGGGGCGGCTCGGCGTCGATGTTCGCCCGGCTGGCGCAGGTCGTCTACACGCTCACGCAGTTCCCGTCGGTCGGCGGGGTCCTGTTCCGCCTGGACGGCCAGCCCGTCGAGACGTTCTCGAGCGAGGGCATCGTGCTGGGCGGACCCTCGACGCGCGCCGACTACCGCGACTGGGTGGCGCCGATCTTCGTGGACTCGCCGGCCTGGGGCGCCGCGGTCTCGAGCCCGCTGCGCGTCGCCGGCCTCGCGAACGTCTTCGAGGCGCAGTTCTCGGTCGAGATCTCCACGGCCTCGGGCACCGTGATCGCCGGCCGCAGCGTCACCGCCTCGTGCGGCACCGGATGCTGGGGCACCTACGACGTCACGCTTCCCTACGCGGTCTCGCAGCCGCAGACCGGATGGGTCACCGTCTTCGACCTCTCGCCGCGGGACGGCTCGCGCGAGAACGTGACCTCGTACCCGGTCACGCTGCAACCGTGAGGTGACGGCGCGCGGCTGAGAGGCGGGGCGGGGCGATCGACCGGGGCGGCGGCGGCCGACCTAGGAACCCGGTTCGGTGCGTTCCACACCGGCCAGTTCGTCGATCACCCGCCGCATGCGTTCGTAGTGCGAGCCCGGCCAGTAGACGGTGCCGCAGCTCCGGCAGCGCCCGAACGTGTCGTAGTAGCGCAGCGTCTTCGGCTGGAGCCGATCGGCGACGGCGGCGCGCTCGGCAGGCTCGATGAGCCCGTTGCAGCGGATGCAGCGGGTGAACGGGTTCGCCCGCTCCGCCAGCCCGTAGCGTCGCTCGACCTCCGCGAGCTGCGCCCGCGGGTCGTCGTTTCGCAGCAGGTAGCCGAGCCGCACCACGCTGCGCCGCAGGAGCCCGCGGTCGCGCGTGAGCAGGATGCGCTCCTCGGCTGCCGAGCACCGCGCGAGCTCCGCGTCGTCCGCGTCGTTCCGATATGCCGCATCGAACCCGAGCATGCGGAGGTAGCGGGCGAGGCGGCCGAGGTGCCCATCGAGCACGAACCGGGGCGGCTCGGGAACGGCGCGCATGAGCGACACGGGTCCCTGGCCCGGCGTCGCGGCGGGTGCCGGCTGCCCCTCAGCCGGCGCCCCGGCGGGAGCGACGTGCCCCGCGCCGGACATCGCGGCAATTGCCACCGGCCCGAACACCCGGACGTCGTCGCCGTCGCGCAGCCGGTAGTCGAACCCGGCCGGGTGGCCGTTCACCAGGATCGCGCCGACCTCGGGGTGCGGTACACCGAGCGCCTCGATCGCGTCCTTCACCGCGGGCGTGGCCAGGAACGAGTGCTCGATCGGAACGCCGCGCCGGGCGGGCGGCAGGAGGTCCTCGAGCGCCGGGTCGAACCGGAACGTCGCAACCGGCGCCCCGGCCGCGGACGTGTCAGCGAGAGCCGGCGTGGCGCTGGTGCGCGGATTGCCGTTGGTGACTGGTGTGCCGTTGAGGGCCGGCGGGCGATCGGGGCGGTGCGGCACCGGGCGATCTGCGGCCGGCGGGCGATCGGGGCGGCGCGGCACCGCACTCATCCCGCCCGGTTCGGCGCGCACTCCTCCAGCACACGCCGAGCGGATGCGGCGTCGCCGCGTGCCGAGACCAGGACGCGCACGATCGCGAGATCCAGGCCCTCGGCGAGGCGTTCGACCCGTCCCCGGACGTCCCCCGGCCGGCCCCACGCCCCGACGGCGGAGAGGAACGCGGGGTCCCAGTCGGCGGGGGGCGGCGCTCCGTTCGTCGCCTGCGTTTCGTTGCCCATCCGCGTCGGGTCGGCTGCCGGTGTCCCGTTCGCAGCCTGGTCCACCCGCCGCAACTCGTCGCCGAACCCCATTCGCTCGAAATGCCGCCGGTACGCCAGGGGCCCGAGCGCGTAGAAGCGCACCGCGTTCCCGAGCGTGCGCCGGGCGATCTCCGGCTCCGGATCGACGGCCGTGCGGATGTACTCGACGATCGCCGGCATCGGCCGTCCGTCCGCAGCCGAGGACGCCGCCACGCGCTCGCGCGACCACGCGACCTGCCCCGGCGTACACCAGTTGAGCCCCACACCGTCCGCCACGCGGCCGGCCAGGTCGAGCATCAGCGGCCCGAGCGCGGCGATGTAGAGCGGCGCACCGGACGGCAGGAGCGGTCGCAGTTCCTGCAGGAACACCCGCATGCCGTCGGCCGCGTGCTGCATCGCGCCACTCCCGACGACGAGCGTGAAGCGTCCCCCGGTGGCCTCCCAGACGCGTCGCGCGTGCTCGGCGTAGAAGGCGGGCGGCTGCCCCGATGCCGGCACAGCCGAGATCCCGACCGGGAGCCCCGAGGCGGCATGCCAGCGGATGCAGCGGTCGAAGGCCGCAGCGTCGGGCCCGGCCGGAGTCCAGGCCGAGGCGTACCCGAGGTCGGCGGCGAGGCGGACGAGGTCGAGCTCGTCCTGCCGCGAGAGGCCCTGCTGGGGGTCGATGGAGAATGCTGTCGGCATGAGGCCACGGTAGCAGGGACGCGGCGGGCCGCCCGGCTCGGCCGGGCACATGACCCCGAGCGCGGCACCCCACCCGGGCCGAACACCCCATCGCGGGCCGAACGCCCCATCGCGGGCCGAACGCTCTGCCCCGCACCGAGCGCCCCGCCCGGTCATATACTCCGCCGCATTCTCCCGGGCACCATCGAGAGGCTCGCGTCGAATGGCTGACCGCGTCCCGTCAGCGAATTCGCTCCCGTCCGCGGGTTCTTCGCGGCCCGGACGGCGGGCCGGCGCCGGCAAGCCCTCGGGCCGGGTCGACGGATCCGAGACCGCTGGTCGGGCCGCTGCACCTGGAACCCCGGACCGGGCCGATCCCGCCGAAATCCCGGCGCGGGCCGCAGCTCCTCCGAGAGCCCGGCCGCCCCTCTCTGTGCGACACGCCGGAGCACCGCCATGACCTGATACCGGGGCCGACGCGTCGTGGGGTGGGGAACCCAGGCTACCGGGGCGCAGTGCGCGCAGATCACGGGGGGGGCAACGCACGTGGAAGAGGTCACGACGGCAGGGGTGGGCGCACGCGGCATCGCGCGTCCGACCGAGCTGCGCCAGGGCGCGGTCGGCCTCTGGGAGGCAGTGTTCCAGTCGTTCTCGTTCGTCGGGCCCGCCGGCGACGTGGCCATCCTGCTCGTCGGGACGGCCGCGTTCGCCCTCGGCGCCACGCCGCTCGCGGTCCTGGTCGCGTGGCTGATCTACCTGCTCTGGATGGTGGTGCCGGCCGAGTTCTCTTCCGAGATCGTGAACGCCGGCAGCTACTACGCGTACTCGGCCCGCGGCCTCAAGGGCTGGGGCGGCGTGCTCGCGCTGTGGTTCTGGATGGGCGAGAACCTGACCGGCCCGGCCTTCGCCGTGCTCGGTCTCGGCTCGTTCATCTACCTGATCAGCTCGACCATCTCGGCCGTCAGCTGGAGCTGGATCCCGATCTCGGCCGCGATCCTCGCCTTCGGAGCCGTCCTGTCGTACCTTGGCATCCGGCCGTCGCTCGTCTACACCATGTGGGCCGGCTTCCTCGAGGTCGTGTTCCTGGTGGTCACGGCCGCCATCATCGTGATCGAGGTCGGACCGAGGAACTCGCTCGCGCCGTTCACGCTCTCGCCGGTCCACGGCAATCTGAACCCGCTCTTCCTGGGCGTCATCTTCTCGGTCCTCGATTTCACCGGCCTCGGCACGGCGACGACGATCTCCGAGGAGACGAGGAACTCGCGACGGCTGATCCGGCGCGCCATCCTCATCGCCTGGGTGCTGGCGGGCGTCGCCCTGATCCTGCCGTCGTACGCGCTCACCGTCGGCTGGGGCATCTCGGCCATGCCCGACTACGCGAAGTCCGCCGACCCGGGACTGCTCGTCTACCAGCGGTACCTCGGCAACTTCGGCTGGTTGCTGCTCGTGCTGTTCACGATCAACAGCTACCTCATGTACATGGTCGCCAAGGTCAACGCGGTGACGCGGATCTGGTTCAGCGCCGGCCGTGACGGCGTGCTGTTCGGCAGGCTCTCGAGCGTGCATCCGCGCTTCCGCACCCCCAACGCGCTCGTCGTCTTCTTCATCGTGGTGGTCGCCGCGGTCAACCTGGTGGCGGGCCTGGTGTTCGGGCCGACCACGGGAGCGCTGTGGCTGCTCACGATCGCCGGCGTCTGCATCATCGCGACGCACATCGTGGCCAACACCTCGCTCACCGTGTACATGCTGCGGGAGCGGAAGTTCCGCCTGTTCCTGCACGGAATCGTGCCGACGCTCGCGACGATCATCGGGCTGGCGGTGCTGTGGTACAGCGTCTACCCGGTCCCGGCTGCCCCGATCGGATACGCCGTGTTCGTGGCGATCGCGTGGCTGATCGTCGGGTTCGTGGTCGCCTGGCTGTACGTCCGGCGGCGGCCGCACCTGTTCGAGAACATGGGCCTGTCGCGGAGCTAGAACGCGGGGTGCGCGGGGTGCGCGGGGTGCGCGGCACGCGCGGCACGCACGGGGTGCGCGGCACGCACGGGGTGCGCGGCACGCACGGGGTGCGCGGCACGCACGGGGTGC
>JAJYGK010000002.1 GCA_021790715.1 Chloroflexota bacterium | reverse complement strand
CGGTTCAGTTCCGGTGTCGCGGCGGGTCGGACCCCTTCACCGGCGGTCGGGCCGGCCCGGTCTGCTCGTCGCGCCGTGGCGGGCGCGATGCCTGGCCGCGCGTCACCTCAGGATCGCGGCGATCCCCCGGTCGAGGGCGGGTGCGAGGGATCGTGCGAACGTCGCGGTCAGGTGGTGGGTGTCGCGGTACACGATCATGCCGTTCACGACGGCCGGACAGGGGTTGCCCGTGCAGACCGCGTTCGCCAGCGAGATCTCGCCCGCTCCGGTGGCCTGTGCCGCGATGTGCTCGAGCACGCCGACGGTGCTGAAGGCGACCGCTCTCGGTGTGGAGCACGCCCGTATGTCGGCGACGTGCGCCGAGAGGCATGCCGGCACGTCCACGGACGGCATGGGCGGGTCGTCGATGATCGCGACGCGCCCGGCCCGGAGCCGGGACACCATCCGGCCGAGCGCCGCGCCCTGGCTCGCCGCCGTCTCGTCTGCGGCCAGGACCGGGTAGATCCAGCGGCTCATCGTCACGAGGACGAGGTCGGGGTGGAGCGCATCGACCGCGGTCACGACCGCGTTGCGCCAGGCCTCGCACTCGGTGTACTCGCGCTTCAGGTAGATGTCCCGGACGCGCATGTCGATGAAGGGGCAGGCGACCTTCGTGAACGTGACGAGCCGCCACCCGTGCTCGACGGCGACGGACTCGACGGCCGGGAAGAGCGCGGCGGCGTGCGAGTCGCCGACGAGGGCGACCGTGAACGAGCCCTTCGGGTCACCGAAGATGCAGTCTGTCGGCGGCGTCACCACGCTCTCGAACGCCAGGCACCCGTCGCCCCGGAGCGCATCCTCGTCGCTGCGGGCATCCGCGAGCGGCGGCCGGACGTTGGCCGGCAGCGCGTACGGGCCGCTCGCCGGGAGCGGGGAGGGCGTCGCGACCGCGGGCGCGGCGGTGGCGCGCGGGATCGCCGGGGCCGATGGGCCCAGCAGCGGCGACGCGCCGGCCGCGGGCGAGCCGGGACCCGACGTCGCGGTGCCGGGACCGGACGCCGTGCCGGGCGTGGCGGGAGGCGTCCCGCCGGCCCCGGGCGAGGCCGAGCCGATCGACGCGCCGGTCCCGCCTCCCGCCGGCGCGATGGGCGTCGGGGAGTGGGCGGGCGCCGCCCCGGCGATGCCCGACGGGGCTCCGCCGGCGGACAGCGCCGCGAGCGCGCTGTTGCCGGCGACGTCGAGCGCCGAGGCCAGCCCGGCGACGACGACGATCGTGACGAGCCCGAAGGCGAGGGTGCGGGCCGGCCGTGCCGTGAGCACGGGGATGCCGCGCCGGAACGGCTCCTCGATGAACGCCCAGCTCACCGCCGCGACGACCACGGCGACGAGCGCGAGGCCCACGCGGCCCGTGACCGAGAGGACGCCCCCTGCCGCGAGCGCGCCGAGCACCAGGATCGGCCAGTGCCACAGGTACAGCGAGTAGCTGATCCGGCCGAGGAAGCGCAGCGGCGCGCGCTCCAGCAGGACACGCGGGGCGGGCCCGACCGAGGCGGCGATCAGGGCGGCGGCCGCGAACGTCGGCACGGCCGCCACGACCCCCGGGTAGGCGATCGAGGAATCGAAGGCGAGCGCCGCCCAGGCGAGCGCGGCGGCGCCGGCCCAGCCGACGGCGACGCGGATCGCGGCCGGGACCCGGGCGATGAGCGGCGCCCCGATCGCGAGCAGGCCGCCGGCCGCGAGCTGCCAGGCCCGCGTCGGCAGCAGGTAGAACGCCCAGGCCGGCGACACGTTCGTGACGACGACGCTCGCCCAGAGCGACGCGACGAGCACGAGGCCGAGGGCGATCGCGGCGCCCGTTCGCGGGCGCCGCCAGGAGGCGACCAGCAGCAGTGCCGGCCAGACCAGGTAGAACTGCTCCTCGACGCCGAGCGACCAGAAGTGCAGGAAGGGCGAGGGCGTCGCGATCGAGCTGAAGTAGTCGCCCGTGGTGAGGGCGAACCGGATGTTCCCGACCGAGAGGGCGGCCGCTGCCGCGTCGAGCGTGACGGACGGCCGGTCCAGCGGGACGACCAGCGCGTACGCGACGGGGAGGCACACGAGCAGCACCACCGCGGCCGCCGGCAGCAGGCGCCGGACCCGGCGGGCGTAGAAGCGCAGGAAGTCGATCCGCCCGCTGCGCTCGCGCTCGCGCAGCAGCAGTCCCGTGATCAGGAACCCGGAGATCACGAAGAAGACGTCGACACCGACGAACCCGCCCGGCAGGGGCAGGCCGGCGTGGAAGAGCACGACGAGCAGCACGGCCATCCCGCGCAGGCCCTCGACGTCGGGGCGGAACTCGTCGCCCGACGACGGCGTCCGGATCGCCTTCCGGAGGGCGAGCGCTGCCACGACGAGGGCGACGGCCCCCACGGCGACGGCGGCGATGGCGAGGACCAGCCAGGGCGGCATCAGCGAGGCCTCGGCCCAGGGACCTCCAGCGTGACGGCTCTCCCGTGTCCGTCACGCGCAGTATTCGCGGGGCGCGTCCGGGGCGTCACGGTCCATTTGACGTACCGGTGGCACGCATGGTTCCTCCCCGGCGCGGGTCCCCCGCGGCGGTCGGGCCGGGCGGAGCGCCCGATCGTCCGCGGGCGCCGCCCGGACCGGGTCACTCGCGGGGAGGCAGCTCGATCCGCACCCGCGCGTCGACGACGACCGCCCCCTGCTCCATGACGATGAGCGGGTTGCAGTCCATCTCCACGACCTCCGGGTGCGCCTCGACCATGGCGCTCACCCGCAGCAGCGTCTCCTCGAGCGCCGCCACGTCCGCGCGGGCCGCGCCCGCGTAGCCGTCGAGCAGCCGGAACGTCGCCAGCGAGTGGATCATCTCGGAGGCGTCGCGGTCGGTGAGCGGCGTGATGCGCACGGCGACATCGCGCATGAGCTGCGCCTCGTTCCCCCCGGCGCCGCACGCGACGACGGGTCCGAACAGCCGGTCGTGCACGACGCCGACGAGCATCTCGACGCCGTGCGGGATCATGCGCTGGACGAGGAACCGCGGGGCCGGGTGCCCGGCCGCCTCGAGTGCGGCGGCGATCCGGCGGGCGGCGGCCTCCACGGCGGGCGCGTCCGGGACGGAGAGCTCGACCGCGCCCAGCTCCGACTTGCGCACGATGCCCGGCGCGACGCCCTTCACCGCCACCGGCCAGCCCACCTCGGCCGCCACGGTCGCCGCCTCCCCGGGCGTCTCGGCCAGCCGCCACTCGGCGATCGGGATCCCGTAGCACCCCAGGAGGCAGGCCACCTCGTCCTGCTCCAGCCAGCCGCCGGGGACGCCGTCATCGCCGGCGGCTCGGCTCCGGGCGAGCGCCGAGGCGATCATCGCGGCCGCCTCGTCCGACCGCACGCCGGCGAACCTCGGCACGGTGCCCGTGGGTGCGGCGCGCCATTCCGCGTACGCCACCGCCCGGGACAGCGCCCGCGCCGCCTCCTCCGGGAAGTCGTAGATGGGCACCCGGATCCGGCCGCTCGCCCGCGCGCCGACGCCGTCCTCCGACGCCATGAACACGCCGAGGACCGGGATCGGCCGCGGCAGCTCCGCCACCGCGTCGTGGATCGCCGTCACGACGTCCTCCGTCCGGGCGCCGAGCGGCGGCACGAACAGCACCATCAGCGCGTCGATCCCGTCCCAGCCGGCCAGCACGCGGATCGCCTGCGAGAACGACCCGGGCGACCCGTCGATCGTGTCGACCGGGTTGCCCAGCGCCGCCTCGGGCGGCAGGAATGCGGCCAGCCGGTCCCGGATCGCGGGCGGGAGCGGGGGCACGACCAGGCCGCCGGCGTCACACGCGTCGACGGCCAGGATGCCGGGGCCGCCGCCGTTCGTGACGATCGCCACGCGCCGTCCGGCCGGCAGCGGCTGGTCCGCCAGCAGCGAGGCGACGTCGAAGAACTCGGAGAGCGTGTCGGTGCGGATCACGCCGGCCTGCCGGAAGAGCGCGTCGACCGTGACGTCGGAGGCGCCGATCAGGGCGCCCGTGTGCGACGAGGTGGCGCGCGCGCCGGCGGCCGAGCGCCCGCTCTTCACCGCGATGATCGGCTTGCTCCGTCCCACGCGGCGCGCGATGCGCGCGAACTTGCGCGGGTTGCCCAGCGACTCGAGGTACAGCGCGATGACCTCCGTCCGCTCGTCGCTCTCCCAGTACTGCAGGAAGTCGTTGCCGGACAGGTCGGCCTTGTTGCCGGCCGACACGAAGCTCGACAGCCCGAGCCCGAGCCGGTTGGCGCGCTGGATGATCGCCAGGCCGAGCGCGCCGCTCTGCGACATGAACCCCACGCGGCCGGGCTCCGGCACGACCGGGAGGAACGTGGCGTCGAGGCGGACCTCCGGGTCCAGGTTCACCACGCCGATGCAGTTCGGGCCCACCAGCCGCATGCCGGCGCCCCGGCACACGGCCAGGAGCTCGCGCTGCCGCGCGGCCCCCTCGGCGCCGGTCTCCGCGAAACCGGGCGAGACCACCACGAGCGAGCGCACCCCCTTGCGCGCGCACTCGCCGGCCGCCGCGATCGACGCCGCGGCGGGCAGCACGATGACGGCCAGGTCGACACGCCCGGGCACGTCGAGCACGGAACGATAGGCCGCCACCGACTGGACGACGTCGGCGTTCGGGTTCACGGGATAGACCGCGCCCTGGAAATCGCCCGCCAGGAGGTTGTGGAAGAGCTCGCCGCCGGTCGTCCCTCGACGCCGCGACGCGCCGATGACCGCCACCGACGCGGGGTGGAGGAGGGCGTCCACGGCCGCCGACGCGGAGATCCGCTCGCGCTGCTCGAAGCGCTCGCGCGCGGCATCGGACAGCTCGGTGGGGAATTCGACGACGAGCGCCCCGGGCTCGACGCGCACCCGTGTCGGGAAGCCGCTCTCGCGGAACACCTCGAGCATGCGGGCGTTCTCGGGGAGCACCTCGGCGAAGAAGGTCGGGATCCCGGCGTCGCGCGCGCGCGACGCGAGCTCGTCGAGGAGCAGCGTGGCGATCCCGCGGCCCTGGAACTGGTCGGCGACCACGAAGGCGACCTCGGCGGTGTCGCGCCCGGCGCGGTTGTAGCTGCCGTGCGCGATGAGCCGGCCGCCCGACTCGCCCACCAGCGAGCAGTCGCCGGCCTCGGGCGTCGCCCAGCGCCGTGCCAGCCCGGCCAGGTCGGTGATGATCCCGGCGAAGCGCATGCGTCGCGATTCGACGGCGAGGCCCGCCAGGAACGCCAGCAGCGCCGGCTCGTCGTCGGCGCGCGCCCGTCGCAGCCGGATCGAGGAGCCGTCCCGGAGGACGGCGTCGCGGACGCGTTCCTCGCTCGGTGCCATGCTCATTGCCGATCCCCGCCTGTCGCGCCGCCGAGGATGCTCCGCGGCGGTCGTCGCGTACGCCGCTATAGTCTCCGAGATGCCGCTTCCGGTCGAGTCCCAGCCGCTCGTGATCTTCGGCCCGCCCTCGCTCGACTACGACTTCGGGCCCGAGCACCCGCTGTCGCCGCGCCGCTTCGGCCCCGGCATCGAGCTGCTGCGCGCGGTCGGGGCCGGGCGGTTCGAGCCGCCTCCCCGCGCGACCGTCGAGGAGCTGCGGCGGGTCCACAGGGCCGAGTACATCTCGACGGTGCAGATGCTCTCGGAGTACCCGGACGCGGCCGCCATGGCGGGTTTCTCGCGCTGGGGCGACGACCCGCCCTTCTACGGGATGCACGAGGCGGCGGCCACGGTCGGCGGGGGATCGCTGGCGGCGATGGACGCGGTCCTGCTGGGCCGCGCGCTCCACGCCTTCCATCCGGGTGGCGGGCTGCACCACGCGATGCCCACGTACGCGAGCGGCTTCTGCATCTACAACGACGTCGCGCTGGCGATCGCCCGGGCCCGCGACGCCGGACACCGCGTGCTCTACGTGGACCTCGATGTGCACCACGGCGACGGGGTCGAGGCGATCTTCCGGCGGGACACGCAGGTGCTGACGATCTCGTTCCACGAGACCGGGCTCTCGCTCTTCCCGGGCACCGGCTTCGTCGAGGACTGCCGGGAGCCGGAGACGGAGGGGACGGCGGTGAACGTGCCGCTCCAGCCGGGCACGTCGGATTCGTCCTGGCTGGAGGCCGTCGAGCTGGTCGTGCCGCCGCTCGCCCGCGCGTTCCGGCCCACGATCCTCGTCTCGCAGCACGGCAGCGACTCCCACGCCCTGGATCCGCTGGCGCACCTCCGGCTGACCACCGGCGCGATGTCGGAGGCGGCGCGCATGCTGGATCGCCTGGCCCACGAGCACACCGGCGGGCGGTGGCTGGCCACGGGCGGGGGCGGGTACGACGTCTACCGCGTCGTGCCGCGCGCCTGGTCGCTCGTCTGGCTCGCGCAGGCCCACGCGGACGTGCCGCCGCGCACGCCGGACGACTGGCGCGAGCGCTGGGCCCCCGACGCGGCGCGACACGACCAGTCGCCTCCGCCCGACGAGATGCTGGATCCGGCCGGCCTGGTCTCCCCGGAGTCGCGCCAGGTCTCCGAGCGGAACCTCGAGACGGCCCGTGCGGCCCTCGACTGCTCGCTGCGTGCGCTCCGCGAGCTGACGCCCGGCTGACTCCCGGCCCACGCGACCCACGTCATGCCCCGGCCCGCCGCGCGGCGCGGTCGGTCCCTGTATCCCGCCGCAATCGGGCGCAACGGCGGTTGTTCTATTCACATTTCAATCTATCTGCATGGCTTGACACGCCCACCCCCGGTTGTACGCTCCCGGCGTCTGCCTGTCCGGGGCCAGCGTTCTGCGGGTTCTCGTGCGTGCAATGGCCCCGGTGGCTATCTCTCGACGCCGGAGGTACGCCATGAGCCTGAACGTCCAGCCCGAGATCGAGGCCCTGTTCTCCGAGGCGCGCGAGTTTCCCCCGCCCCCCGAGTTCGCGGCGCACGCGAACATGAAGGCCGACGCGTACGCCCGGGCCGACCAGGACTTCGAGGGTTTCTGGACGGAACAGGCGGAACGGCTCACCTGGTTCCGCAAGTGGGACACGGTCCTCGAGTGGGATCTGCCCTATGCCAAGTGGTTCGTCGGTGGCGAGCTGAACGTCGCCTACAACTGCGTCGACCGCCACGTCGAGAACGGGCTGGGCACGAAGGTCGCCTATTACTGGGAGGGCGAGCCCGGCGACACGCGGACGCTGACGTACGCGGACCTCCAGACCGAGGTCAACAAGTGCGCCAACGCGCTCCTCGAGCTCGGCGTCAAGACCGGCGACCGGGTCGGCATCTACATGCCGATGATCCCGGAGCTCCCCATCGCGATGCTCGCCTGCGCCAAGATCGGCGCGCCGCACGTCGTCGTCTTCGGCGGGTTCAGCGCAGACGCGCTCCAGGGCCGCATGGTGGACTCCGAGGCCGTGGCGCTCATCACGGCCGACGGCGGCTGGCGCAACGGCAAGGTCCTCGACCTGAAGGGCGCGGCCGACGAGGCCGCGGCCAACGCGCCCACGATCCGCAACCTGCTCGTGGTTCGCCGCACCGGCCATGACGTGCCGATGACCGAGGGCCGCGACCACTGGTGGCACGACATCGTCGAGCGCCAGTCGGACCGGTGCGAGCCCGTGCACGTCGACTCCGAGCACCTGCTGTACCTGCTCCACACCTCCGGCACGACCGCCAAGCCGAAGGGGATCATGCACACGACCGGCGGGTACCTGACCGGCGTGAGCGCCACCCACAACGCGATCTTCGACATCAAGCCCGACGACGTGTACTGGTGCGCGGCCGACATCGGCTGGGTCACCGGCCACTCGTACATCGTGTACGGGCCGCTCTCGAACGCGACGACCAGCATCCTGTACGAGGGGGCTCCCCAGTTCCCCGAGCCGGACCGCTGGTGGTCGATCATCGAGAAGTACAAGGTCTCGATCCTGTACTGCGCGCCGACCGCCATCCGGGCCTTCATGAAGCAGGGCGACCAGTGGCCGGCGAAGCACGACATGTCGTCGCTGCGGCTGCTCGGCACGGTCGGCGAGCCGATCAACCCCGAGGCCTGGCTGTGGTACCACCGCACGATCGGCGGCGGCCGCTGCCCGGTGGTCGACACCTGGTGGCAGACCGAGACGGGGATGATCCTGATCACCCCGCTCCCCGGCGTCACCACGTTGCGCCCCGGGTCCGCCACCCGCCCGTTCCCAGGCGTGGCGGCGAAGGTGGTCGACGCGGAGGGCAAGGACGTCCCGGACGGTGCCGGTGGCGGGTACCTCGTCCTGACGCGTCCGTGGCCGGCCATGCTGCGGGGCATCTACAAGGATCCCGAGCGCTACCTCAGCACGTACTGGCGCCGCTTCCCGGGGATGTACTTCGCCGGCGACGGCTGCAAGGTGGACGCGGACGGCTACTTCTGGCTGCTCGGCCGCGTCGATGACGTCATGAAGGTCTCCGGTCACCGGATCAGCACGATCGAGGTCGAGTCGGCGCTGGTCGATCACCCGGCGGTGGCCGAGGCGGCCGTGGTCGGCCGGAGCGACCCGGTGACGGGCGAGGCGATCTCCGCGTTCGTCATCGTGAAGTCGCACATCCAGCCCGACGACCGCCTTGCGGCGGAGCTCCGCGAGCACGTCGCCGAGAAGATCGGTGCGATCGCGCGTCCGAAGATGGTCATGTTCACGCCGGAATTGCCCAAGACACGCTCGGGCAAGATCATGCGGCGGCTCCTGCGCGACATCGCCGAGCATCGCGCGCTCGGTGACGTCACGACACTCGCCGACTCCGGGATCGTCGAGACGATCCGGGACAAGGCGCAGTCGAGCGAGGCGGATCAGCTCGTCTGACGGGCCGGGGTGGTCCCGACGGCAGGCGGGCAGGGCAGTCCGTGACAGGGGCGGGCCGGGGGCCCGCCCGAGGAAAGGAGTCTCGCGTGGCACAGGCGCAACCGTCGGCTGGCGGCCCGGCGATGCCGGCGTCCGCACCCGTGACCGCTCCGGCGGCCGTGGCGAACCCGGCGCCTCTCGGGCTGGCCGGATTCGCGCTCACGACCTTCATCCTCTCGCTGGTGAACTCCGGGCTGGTCACCGGCAGCTCGCTCGCGATCGTGGTGGGGCTGGCGCTCGCATACGGCGGCCTCGGACAGCTGATCGCCGGCTGGTGGGAGTTCAGGAACGGCAACACGTTCGGCGGTGTCGCGTTCACGTCGTACGGCGGCTTCTGGTGGAGCTTCGCGGCATTCGTCTTCATGTTCCAGGGCAAGGACGCCGGCAACGCGGTCGCCTGGTACCTGCTGATGTGGGGCGTCTTCACGTTCTACATGTGGATCGCGACGCTCAAGGGCGCACGGCCCACGATGATCGTGTTCCTGCTGCTCTGGATCACGTTCGTCGTGCTCGCCCTGGGCGGGTTCCAGAACGCCGCCGCCGGCCACGGGCTCACGGCGATCGGCGGCTACGTCGGTCTGCTGACCGCCATCGCGGCCTTCTACGCCTCGGCCCGGGCCGTCATCAACGAGGCATTCGGTTCCGAGATCCTCCCGGGTTGAACCCCGGCTGATCCGCTCGGTCGACGCTGAGGCCGGCTCCGCAAGGGGCCGGCCTCAGTTCGTGGCCTCGGGCACGACCAGGCGAGCGACGACGTCCCGGCGCGGGGCCGTCAGCCGGCGATCTGCGCCTCCGAACGGTGCCGCAGGTCCCGCGTCGCGGGCGTCTCCCGCGGCGTCCATCCGCCCCGCCCGCGCGATGTGCGCCCGGCCTGCGCGAGTCCCGGGTGGACGCGGTGCTCGCGCGGCGGGCGATCCACGGACGCGGGTCCGCCGGGGAGGTACTCCTCGACGACCTGCACGGGGATCGCGCGCTTCAGCATCCGCTGGACCCCGCGCAGCTGGTCGACCTCCTCGGGCGAGACCAGCGAGATCGCGACCCCGCTCGCACCCGCCCGCCCGGTCCGGCCGATGCGGTGGACGTAGTCCTGCGGCTCCCAGGGAAGTTCGTAGTTCACGACGTAGGGGAGCTCCTCGATGTCCAGCCCCCGCGATGCGACGTCGGTTGCCACGAGGACGGTCACGTCACCGCGCTTGAAGTCCTCGAGCGCGCGGGTCCGCTCCGCCTGGCTGCGGTCGCCGTGGATCGCCACCGCGTCCACGCCGCGCCGGTCGAGGTAGGACGCGAGGCGTGACGCCCCCGTCTTGGTGCGGGTGAAGACGAGCACCTGCGACATGGCATCGCGCCGCACGAGGTGCTCGAGCAGCTGGGCCTTGCACGAGGCGTCCACGGGGTAGAGGACCTCGGCGACGTTGTCGGCGATCGTGTTGCGCGGCGCGACCTCCACGGTGGCCGGGTCGTGCAGGAACTCCCGGGCGAGACGGCGGATCTCGTCGGAGAACGTCGCCGAGAAGAAGAGCGTCTGCCGCCGCGTCGGGAGCATGCTCACGATGCGCCGCACGTCGGGGATGAAGCCCATGTCGAGCATCCGGTCGGCCTCGTCGAGGACGAGGACCTCCACCTGCCCGAGGTTCGGCCGGCCCTGGCCGAGGTGGTCGAGCAGGCGACCCGGCGTGGCGACCAGGATCTCGACACCCGACCAGAGGGCGCGCGTCTGCGGGTCCATCGGCATGCCGCCGTAGACCACGGCCGAGCGGAGGGGAAGACTCCGGCCGTACGTGCGCACGGATTCCTCGACCTGCACGGCGAGCTCGCGCGTGGGGGTGAGGACGAGCGCCCGGACGGGGTGGCGCGCGGGCGATGCCGTCGTGTTGGCGTGACGGCGGAGCCGCTCGAGGATGGGGAGGGCGAAGGCGGCGGTCTTGCCGGTCCCGGTCTGCGCGGCGGCGAGGACGTCGCGGCCGGCGAGCACGAGCGGGATCGCGGCCTGCTGGACGGGCGTGGCCTCGACGTAGCCCTCCCGGGCCACGGTGTCCAGGAGGTCGGCCGAGAGGCCGAGGTTCTCGAAGGTCAAGCGAACTGGCTCCTGTCCGCCCGCGGGCGCTGCGCCGGCGGGCGCGTGGGCGACCGGCGGGGGATCAGGCGTCACCCGCGTCAGCGGTCGCATCGTCGAAACTGCCGGACCGGCGGCCGAACGCGGCGGGCGCCGATGGCGCACCTGGCGCAGGTCGAGGCTCAGGTCTGTCTCTTGATATCCGATCGTATCATGCCGGGCCCCCGGACCCCGACGCAATCTCCTCCGAGGCTCCACGCGCCGTCCACCGTCGCTCCACGCAGCGGCCGGATCCTGCCGGCATCAGGTGCTCGCGAGGGCGAGCGGAAGACACGGAGGTGCTGGATGCGACGGATCATGGGTGCGGTCGGCGGCGCGGGCTTCGCGCTGCTGCTCACGGTGCCGGCGGTGTTCGCGGTCGGTCCCGGGTCGTCGCCGGGAGCCGGCGGCGCGGCCGGCAACGGCGCGCAGCTGCGGAGCGGCGAGGCGGCGGCCGTCCTCGGGCTCACGCAGGACCAGGTCAGGGAGATGCGGCAGGACGGGCTGAGCCTCGCCGACATCGCGGCGAAGCAGAACGTCGATGTCCAGAAGGTGGTCGACGCGCTGGTCGCGCAGTGGTCGGAGCGCATCGACGTCCGCGTCGAGAACGGCGCGCTGACCGCGCAGCAGGCGACCGAGCTCAAGGCAGCGCTCGAATCGCGGGCGACGGCGATGGTCGAGCAGACGGCGCCGGGCGGCATGCAGGGTGCCGCCGTGGGTGCCGGGCCGCGTTCCGGCGCCGGCCGGATGGCCGGCGCGGCGGCCGGCACCCCGAGCACGG
>JAJYGK010000142.1 GCA_021790715.1 Chloroflexota bacterium | reverse complement strand
TCCGCACGCCGCCCGCGACCTCGCACGGCAGGCCCGCCCCCCGGGCGGCAGCCAGCACCTGCCGGACGCTCGCCGCGTTCGCGCCCGCCGAACCGAGCGCCGCGCCCAGGTCGACGACGTGCAGCACGTCCGCGCCCTCGTCGCCCCACCGCCGTGCGACGTCACCCGGCGTCCCGGGGTACGCGGTCGGCGCCGAGGCGTCTCCCCGGCGGAGCCGGACGACGCGTCCGCCCAGCAGGTCGATGGCAGGCAGGAGCAGGAAGCGCCGTGCGCCTGCCACCCGCACGCCCGGAGATCCGGTCGTGGCGGGTCGATCGTTCTCTTGTGCTAGCATGCTACTACGATAGCAGGGCCGCGACGCGGTCCCGGACCGACAGCACGAGGCAGGCGTGGCCGCACCCACCGAAGACTGGCAGACACCGGAGACGGACGAGCTTCTCGACGTGATCGTCGATCTGCGCGATCGCGACGACGCGGCGCGGTTCCTGCGCGACCTGTGCACACTCGGCGAGCTGCACGACCTCGCCCAGCGCTGGCAGGTGGTCCGCCTGCTGGACGAGGGCCGTCATTACGGCGAGGTCTCGCGCCTGACGGGCGCCTCGACCGCGACCGTCACCCGGATCGCACAGTGGCTGCACCACGGGACCGGCGGGTACCTCGGCGCGCTGGAGCGACGACGACGGCGCCTCAAGGCGATGGCCGGGCCCGTCGGATCGGCGGCGCCCGTCGAGGCGATGGTCGGGCCAGTCGCGGCGGCCGGGCCTGTCGGGCCAGTCCAGGCCGGGACGACGACCCGGTGACCCCGCGCCTGCGTCTCGCGGTCCCGAACAAGGGCCGCCTGCTCGATCCGACCGTCTCGCTGCTGCGCGACGCCGGCCTGGTCTTCGATGCCCGGGAGCGCTCGCTCGTCAGCCGCTGCGAGAACTTCCCGCTGGACATCCTCTTCGCGCGCACGGAGGACATCGTCGAGTTCGTGGGCGACGGCGTCGCCGACATGGGGATCACGGGACGCAACCTGCTCGTGGAATCCGGCCGACCGCTCGAGGTCCGCGCCGAGCTCCACTACGGGCGCTGCCGGCTCGAGGCCGCGGTGCCGGCGGATTCGCGGTTCCAGGCGACCGCCGACCTCGACGGCTGCCGGGTCGCGACCTCCCACCCGGCGACCACGGAGCGGTTCTTCCGCGAGCGAGCGGTCCGCGTCGAGATCGTGCCGCTCAGCGGTGCCGTTGAGGTCGCGCCGCGGATGGGCCTGGCAGACGCCATCGTCGATCTCGTGTCCACGGGCTCGACCATGCTGGTGAACGGCCTCCGGTCGGTGGACACGCTGCTCACGAGCGAGGCGATCCTGGTCTCCTCGCCCGGCACCGACGGCCCGGCCTCCGACGTGGTGACGATGCTCCGGGCGGTCGTCGACGCCCGCGAGCGTCGCTACGTGATGATGAACGCGCCACTCTCGCGCCTGGCCGAGATCGAGGCGCTGCTTCCGGGCCTCGGCTCGCCGAGCGTCCTGCCGCTCGCGCGCCCCGACATGGTCGCCGTCCACGCGGTGGTGAACGCGGACGAGACGTGGGGGCTGCTCGGCCGGCTGAAGGCCGCGGGGGCCTCGGGCATCCTGGTCCTGCCCGTCGAGCTGCTGATCCAGTGAGCACGCGAACCGACCGGCCGGCGCGGCTGCGCCGCGTCTGGCTCTCCGACCTGACGCCGTCCGAGCGTCGCGTCCTCGTGCGCCGGAGCGCGGGCACCGGCGCAGACGTGCGGCGGGCGGCGCGCGACATCGTGGACGCGGTGCGCTCCGGCGGCGACGCGACGCTGCGCGACCTGTCCGCTCACCTGGGCGGCGCCTGGCAGGACGGGCGCACGCTCGGCGGGACGCCCGACACCCCCCTCCCCCTGCGCGTGCCGGCCGACGTGCTCGCTGCGGCCGCCGCGGCGCTGTCGCCGGACCTGCGGGACGCGCTGCTGACCATGGCGCGCCACATCGAGGCCTTCCATCGCGCCCAGGTGCCGCCCGCGGAGCAGTGGGTCGAGGTCGTACCGGGCATCCGGGTCGGCCGCGTGTGGCGCCCGCTCGACCGCGTCGGCGTGTACGTGCCGGGCGGCGAGGCCGCCTACCCGAGCTCACTCCTGATGGGCGTCGTGCCCGCGCGCCTCGCCGGCGTCGGCGCCGTCGCCGTGGCCAGCCCGGCGGCACGCGACGGCCGGCTCTCTCCCGTCCTGCTCGGCGCGGCCGGCCTGCTCGGCGTGGACGAGTTCTACGCGATGGGCGGTGCCCAGGCGATCGCGGCGCTCGCGTACGGGACCGAGACCGTGCGCGCGGTCGACGCGATCGTGGGGCCCGGCAACGCCTGGGTCACGGCGGCCAAGCTCGAGGTCCTGGGCGACGTCCAGATCGACATGCCCGCGGGCCCGTCCGAGGTCATGGTCCTGTCGGACGCGACCGCGGACCCGTCGCACGTCGCCGCCGACCTGCTGAGCCAGGCCGAGCACGGGCCCGACTCGGCGGCCGTCCTCGTCGCGACGGACGACGCCTTCGCCGACCACGTCGAGGCGGAGATCTCCCGCCGCCTGCCGCGCGAGCCGCGGGTCGGCTTCCTCACCGCCTCGCTCGGATCGGCCGGCCTGATCGTCATCGCGCGCGACATGGACGACGCGCTGGACTTCGTGAACGAGTACGCGCCGGAGCACCTCTCGGTCGCCACGGCGGATGCCGCGAGCCTGCTGCCGCGGATCCGGCACGCCGGCTCGGTCTTCCTCGGGGCATACGCGCCGGAGTCGGCGGGCGACTACGCGACCGGGTCGAACCACGTGCTCCCGACCGGGCGGATGGCGCGTGCCCGCGGCCCGCTCGGCGTCGAGGACTTCGGGCACTGGATGCAGGCGCAGTTCGTGGACCGGGAGGGACTCGAGGCGATCGCCGGCGCGGTCTCGGCGGTCGCCGAGGCCGAGGGGCTGGTGGCGCACCGTCACGCCGTCGAGGCGAGGTTCGAGTCGTGACCGGCGACGGAGGCGTGACGGCGCGCGAGGCGCGGAGGCCGCGGGAGGCGCGGGACGGCGCGCAGCCCGCGGCAGGCGACGGCATGGCCGACGGCGGAGCCGTCACGGCGCCCGCGGAGCCCGCCGGGTACCAGTGGGAGGACAGCGACGCGGACGTGGCGGCCGCATGGGGACTCGACCCGTCGGCGATCGTCCGCTTCGACACGAACACCTCGCCGCGGGTGCCGCCCGGCCTGGACGCGTTGATCGGCACCGAGGCGCGACGGCTGGCACTCAACGAGTACCCGGATGCCACGTACGCGCGGCTCACGGCCGCGATCGCCGCGCGCCTGAACGTGCCCGCCTCCCGGATCGTGGTCGGGGCCGGGGCGGACGAGGTCCTCGATCTCGCCGCCAAGACGTGCCTTCCGGCGGGCGGTCGCGCCGTGCTCGCCGCGCCGACGTACGCGATGTACCGCGTCCTGACGCACCAGCGGTCGGCCGGGCTCATCGAGGTGCCCCGCGGCGCTGCGGACGACGGGTTCCCGCTCGACGTCGAGGCCGTGATCCGCGCGTCGGCCGCCGCCGACCTGCTCTGGCTGTGCGATCCCGACAACCCGACCGGGACAGTGCAGCCGGACGGCCTCATCGCCGGACTCCTTCGGCGCCTCTCGGAGTTGCCCGGCGGCGGCCCGGTCGTCGTCGTGGACGAGGCGTACCGGGAGTTCGCCGGGGCGAGCCTCGTGCCCGAGACGGCCCGGTTCCCGCGCCTCGTCGTGGCGCGGACCGTGTCCAAGGCGTACGGCCTGGCCGGGATCCGCGTCGGGTGGGCCGTGGCGGCGGAACCGCTGGCCGCCCGCCTCTCGACCGTGCGCCCGCCGGGCAGCATCTCGTCCCTGTCCGCGGCGATCGCCGCGGCCGCGCTCTCGGACGACGGCTTCGCGCGCGCCAACGTGGCGGCGCTCGTCGACGAGCGGGAGCGTCTCCGCGTCGCGCTCGCGGCGCGCGGCTGGCACGTGCTGCCGAGCGCGACCAACTTCGTGCTGCTCGACGCCGGCAACGCGGCGGGGGCCGAGGCCGCCGCCCGGCGTCTGCTGCGCGAGGGACTGGTGCCGCGGCGGTACGCACACGGGCCGCTGCGCGCGTACCTGCGGCTCACCGTCCGCACACCGGACCAGGACGCCCGGCTGGTTGCCGCGCTGGGAGCGCGACCGTGACCGGGCCGGGTGGTTCCCGTCGCGCGAGCGTCCAGCGCCGGACCCGCGAGACGGACGTCCGCGTGTCGCTCGACCTGGACGGGTCGGGCAACGCCCGCATCTCGACCGGTGTCGGCTTCTACGACCATCTCCTCTCGTCACTCGCGCACCACGCGCTCTTCGACCTGGAGGTCGAGGCGCACGGCGACCTGCACGTCGACGAGCACCACACCGTCGAGGACGTGGCGCTTGCGCTCGGCCAGGCGTTCCGCCGCGCGCTCGGCGACGCGGAGGGCATCCAGCGGTTCGGCGAGGCACGCGTGCCGATGGACGAGGCGCTCGCGGAGGCCGTGGTCGACTGCTCCGGGCGGGCATACGCGGTCCTGGCCGTCCCCTTCCGCGGCGAACGGATCGGGACGCTCCCGACGCAGCTCGTGCCGCACGCGCTGGAGTCGTTCGTGCGGGAGGCGGCGATCACGCTCCACTTGCGAGCGGACGGCGCCAACGACCACCACGTGGCCGAGGCGTCGTTCAAGGCGCTTGCCCGCGCCCTGCGGGCAGCCGTATCCCCGGATCCCCGCCGGCGGGGCGTCGCCTCGACGAAGGGCCGCCTGGGCGAGGTGTCGGGCGAGGACGAAACGCCGGGGCCGGGCGAGGACGGAACGCCCGGGCCGGGCGAGGAACGCGGGTCCGGCGCCCCGCCGGGATCCGGGAAGGAGGTCCGGCCTCGTGCCTGAAGACACTGCCGGACCCGGCACCGCCGCCGCAGGGGAACGCATCCCCTCCCGCCCGGCGGTCACCGTCGTGGACTACGGCGCGGGCAACCTGCTGAGCATCGCGCGCGCGCTCGAGATCGTGGGAGCCGACGTGCGCATCGCGCGCCGGGCCGCCGACCTGGGCCGCCCCATGCTCGTCGTCGTCCCGGGGGTCGGCGCCCAGGGGCCGGCGATGCGTCGGCTGCGTCGCGCCGGGCTCGTCGACGCGCTCGAGCGCGCCGTGGACGGGGGCACGTGGTACCTGGGCATCTGCCTCGGGATGCAGCTGCTGTTCGGCCGGTCCGAGGAGGACGGCTCGCGCGGCCTGGGCTGGATCGACGGCGAGACACGCACCCTCCCGTCCGCGCCGATGCTCCCGCACGTCGGGTGGAACGGGGTCGAGGCGCTCGTCCCGCACCCGCTGCTGGCGGGTCTGCCTGCCGATCCGCCGATGTACTTCGTCCACTCCTACGCTCCCGTGCCGGCGGACCGGGCCTGCGTGATCGCCGAGACCGAGCACGGTGGCCGCTTCGCCAGCGTCGTGGCGCACGACCGCATGCTCGGCGTGCAGTTCCACCCGGAGAAGTCGGGGCGGGACGGCCTGCGCGTGCTCGGCAACGCCCTCGCGATGGTCCGCGGCGAGGCCTCGACCGGCATGCCGGGATCCGGCGCCGCGCGCGCAGCCGGGGCCGCCTGATGCTCCGGCGCCGCGTCATCCCGTGCCTCGACGTCGACGGGGGCCGCGTCGTCAAGGGGACGCGGTTCGTCGACCTCGTCGACGAGGGCGATCCCGCCGATCTCGCCGAGCGCTATGCGGCGGCGGGCGCAGACGAGATCGTCTTCCTGGACATCGGCGCCGCCCCGGACGGGCGATCGACCCTTCTCGATGCCGTCGAACGCACGGCACGGCGCGCGTTCGTGCCGCTGACCGTGGGGGGCGGCGTGCGGTCGGTCGACGACATGCGCGCGGTCCTGCGGGCAGGTGCGGACCGCGTCGCGGTCAACACCGCCGCGGTCGCGGATCCCGCGCTCATCGACCGGACGGCGAGGCGCTTCGGCCGGCAGTGCGTGGTCGTGTCGATCGACGCGCGGCGGATCGCATCCGTTGCGCCGCAGCAAGCCGGCGGGGCATCTCGGTGGGTGGCGGGCGACGCGCCCCCGGCGGACGCGACACCACGCTGGGAGGTCGTGGTTCGCGGGGGACGCGACGGAACCGGCCGGGACGCGGTGTCGTGGGCCCTCGAGGCCGCCCGACGGGGGGCCGGAGAGATCCTGCTCACGTCGATCGACCGGGACGGCACCCGGTCGGGCTACGACATCGACCTGCTGCGGGCGGTGTCGTCGGCCGTCCGCGTGCCGGTGGTCGCCTCGGGCGGCGCGGGCCGTCCCGAGGACCTCGTGGCGGCGATCGTCGACGGCGGTGCCGACGCCGTGCTGGCTGCGTCGATCTTCCACCGCGACATCCACGGGATCGGCGCGGTGAAGCGCGCGCTCGCGGCGGCCGGCGTGCCGGTGCGTCTGCCGGGCGGCCCCGGCGTGCCGGATGGTCCCGGCGTGCCGGTGCGCCTGCCGGACGAGGCGGCGCGGTGATGGGCGGCCCGGGCGGCTGTTCCGGCATGGACCCGCAGGCGGTGGCGTGGGGGGCCGATGGCCTGGTGCCCGCGATCGTCCAGGACGCCGCCGACGGCACGGTCCTGATGCTCGCCTGGATGGACCGCGAGGCGCTGCAGGCGACGTGCGCGACCGGGCTCGTCCACTTCCACTCGCGCAGCCGCGGCAGGCTCTGGCGCAAGGGCGAGACCAGCGGCCATGTGCTCCGGCTGCGCGGCCTGTCGCTCGACTGCGACGCCGACGCCATCCTCGTGGTCGCCGACCCGGCCGGCCCCAGCTGCCACACCGGCGCGCGGTCGTGCTTCGACGCGAGGACGGCGACCGCCGGGCCGTCGTCCGTGCCCGGCACGTCGGCAGGCCCCCCGGCCACCGGACCGGAGTCCGCGCCCGACGGGCAGGGGTTCGCCTGGCTCGAGACCCTGTGGGCCACGATCGAGGCGCGGCGACGTGACGCCGACACGTCGCGCTCGTACACGGCACGGCTCCTGGCCGGCGGCGTGGACGCGTGCGGCCGGAAGGTCACCGAGGAGGCGACCGAGGTCCTGCTGGGAGCACGCGACGACGCCGAGGCCGAACGGTCCGGGCTGGGGCCCGGCGATCCGGGGCGACGGAAGCTCAGGAGCGCGCTGGCCGGCGAGCTGGCGGACCTGCTGTACCACGCGCTCGTCCTCTCGGCCGAGCGCGGGCTGCAGCCGTCCGAGGTCGTCCGGGTGCTGCGGGCCAGGCACCGACCCTGAGCGGGCACGCGCCCGACCCGGCACGTCCCCGGAACGCGCACCGTCCCCGTGCCGCGCGCCGGCCCGGATGGGCGGGCGGCGGTCTCAGCCGCGCAGCTCGCCCACCGCGAGGCGCCGCCGGCCGTGGCGGACGACGTGGAAGCGACCGGCGACCGGCGCGTCGAGCGCCTGATCCGGCTGGCCCACCCGCGCGCCGTCCACGGTCACCCCGCCCTGCGCGATCGTCCGGCGCAGGTCGCCCCTCGACGCGAAGAGCCCGCTCGCCAACGCCAGGTCGAACGCCGTCGAGACGTCCGCCCCGAAGTCGAAACCACCGGCGTCATCGTGCAGGACGCGCAGCACGTCGGGATCGGTCAGCGGCTCGCCCGAGAACGCCAGCTCGCCCACGCGTCGCTGCAGCTCGGCCTCCGCCCGGCCGTGGACGCGGGACGTGATGTCGAACGCGAGGGCGCGCTGGCCGGGCCGCCGGTCCGGGTGCGCCGCCTGCTCAGCCTCGAGCGCCTCGATCTCCTCGCGCGCGAGCAGCGTGAGCCGGCGCAGGTAGACGGGCACGTCGCGGTCGTCGGCGTTCAGCCAGTACTGGTAGAAGTCGTACGGCGCCGTGCGCTCCCGCGACAGGAAGACCGTGCCCTCGGCGGTCTTGCCGAACTTCGCGCCGCTGGGCGAGACCAGGAGCGGGAACGAGAGCCCGAAGGCCCGCGGGGACCCGTCGGGAGCCTGCCCCAGCACGCGCCGGATCAGCTCGAGTCCGGCCGTGATGTTCCCGAGCTGGTCGGCGCCGCCGATCTGCATCTCCACCCCGTGATCGCGGCAGAGGTGCAGGAAGTCCGTGGCCTGCAGCGTCATGTAGCTGAACTCGGTGAACGAGATCCCGCCCGCCATGCGCAGCTGGACCGAGTCCTTGTCGAGCATGTACGCGAGCGTGAAGTGCTTGCCGATGTCGCGCAGGTACTCGATGAGGCCGTAGCGCGCGAGCCACTCGCGGTTGTCGACGATGAGCGGCCGCGCCCCGCCGGCCACCTCGAAGAACCGCTCCACCTGGCCGCGAATCCCGGCCACGTTCCGCTCCAGCGTCTCCGCGTCCAGCAGGTTCCGCTCCGCGCTCTTCCCCGACGGGTCCCCGATCATCCCCGTGCCGCCCCCGATCACCACGACCGGGCGCCCGCCGGCGCGCTGGAAATGGAGCAGCCAGAAGAGCCCGATCAGGTGACCCGGATGCAGCGACTCACCGCTGGGATCGATGCCCATGTACGCCGAGATCGGGCCCCCGGCCAGCCGCTCTTCGAGCCCCTCGGTCATCTCCTGGAGCATGCCGCGCCAGCGCAGCTCGGCGAGGAAGTCGGTCATCTCGGGCATGACGATAGGCACCTGCAATGGTTCGGGGCGGTCATGGGTGCGTCGGTGCATATGCTAGAGTGCCGCCGAGATGCACACCAGCGCCACGCGTCGCCAGGCCAGGCGCCTGAACGGCGGCCGCCGGGGACGGCGCGGCAGCGGCGTCACGGGGGTGGCCGTCGCCCTCCCGCTCCTCCTCTTCGGCACCCTGCTCCTCGTCGGGCTCGTGGGATTCCTCGGCGCCATCGCCGCCTACGGCTACTTCAGCCAGGGCCTCGTCGACCCGCACACGCTCGACAACATCCAGTTCGCCCAGGAGTCGGTCGTCTACGACCGCAACGGGGTGCAGCTGGCGACGTTCGGCACGCAGCAGCGTCAGGTCGTCAAGTACGCCCAGGTGCCCGGCATCGTCGTCGACGCGACCACCACGATCGAGGACGGGACCTTCTGGACCAACACCGGCTTCGACCCCGTGGGGATCCTGCGCGCGGTCAAGGACACGCTCTCCGGGAACACGCAGGGCGCATCCACGATCACCCAGCAGCTGGTCCGGGCCCGGCTCCTCGACCCGTCGCTCGTCAACGATCCCAACCTGAAGGTCGAGCGGAAGATCAAGGAGATCATCCAGTCGATCCGGCTGACCCAGGCCTTCCCCGGACAGACGGGGAAGGAACAGATCATGCAGGACTACCTGAACCAGAACTTCTACGGCAACAACAGTTACGGGATCGCAGCGGCCGCGCGCAGCTACTTCGGTGTCTCCGACCTCGGCAAGCTGACGCTCGCCCAGGCGGTCATCCTGGCCGCCATCCCGCAGTCGCCCACCGAGTACGACCTCGTCCGCAACGCCGTCGTGCAGCCCGACGGCACCCTCGTGGTCCCGGCCGACAGCCCGATCGTGGTCCGCCGGAACTACTGGCTCAAGTACATGGAGAACTCGCTCCCGCTCCCGGTGACCGGCACCCAGTACACCAGGGCCGACTTCGAGGCGGCCATCAGGGAGCCGGTCGTCCTGGTGTCGCAGAAGGCCCCGGCGTGGAAGGCACCGCAGTTCGTGTGGCAGGTGCGCCAGCAGCTGTCGGACGAGCTGTGCGGCGTCGGCGTCGCGACGTGCCCGGTGCTGGAGCAGGGCGGCCTGAAGATCTACACGACGCTCGACTACAACGTCCAGAAGATCGCCGAGAAATGGGTGCAGGCCGCGGCCGTCGTGCCGCAGTCGTCGAACCCCGCGGCGGCGGCCAAGAAGCTCGGGCTCACGCTGCAGCCCTGGATGACCAACCTGATCGGGCGGAACGTGCACAACGGGGCGCTGGCGGCGGTCGACTACCAGACGGGCGAGGTGATCGCCTACGTGGGGAGCGCGAACTACTACGCCACCAAGGCGTCGCCGCAGTTCCAGCCCCAGTTCGACGTGCTCTCCGACGGCTGGCGGCAGGTGGGATCGTCGTTCAAGCCCTTCAACTACGTGACGGGGATCAACGACGGCACGATGACGGCGGCCACGATGTTCATGGACGTCGTGACCGACTTCGGGGGCGGCTACGAGCCGACCGACGCCGACCTGCTCGAGCGCGGACCGGTCCGCATGCGGCAGGCGCTGCAGTTCTCGCTGAACATCCCGGCCGTCAAGGCGCTCGCCATGAACGGCGTGGACCACGTCTTCAACATGGCCGAGAAGTTCGGGCTGAACTTCCAGACGACGACGCCGACGGCCGGGCTCTCCCTCACCCTGGGCACCGAGGTCATCCACCCGATCGATCTCGCCACCGGCTATGCGACGCTGGCGGACGGGGGCCGGTACCTGGGCCGGACCATGATCCTGCGCGTCGTCGGTCCCAACGGCAAGGACGTGGTCACGCCCTACGTCCCGCCGGCCGGCCAGCAGGTGGTCTCCCCGCAGTCGGCCTACATCATCACCGACATCCTGAAGGGCAACACGAACCCGTCGATCAACCCCTACTGGGGCGCGTTCAAGATCACGAACGCCCAGGGCCAGCTCCGCCCTGCGACCCTCAAGACGGGCACCAACAACGACACGAACGACCTGATCGCGGCCGGGTACATCGCGCCACCCGACGCCGCCGGCCGCGCGGCCGGCGAGTACGCCCTGGCCGTGGTCGCCTGGAACGGCAACAGCGACAACAGCCCCGTCAGCACCGTCCAGCACCCGCTCGCGTCGCTCGACGTCCCCACGTACGTCTGGCAGGGCTTCCTCGACGACGTCACCCGCACGTGGCCCATCCAGGACTTCGCGGAGCCGACCGGGATCGTGACGATGTCGGTCGACGCGTACAGCGGCCTCCGGCCCGGCCCGTTCACGACCCGCACGGTCCCCGAGCTCTTCGTCGCCGGCACGCAGCCCACGCAGGTCGACAACCTGCGCCAGCCGCTGCAGGTCGTGCCCAGCCCGACGGGCAAGGGCTACGAGCTCTGGCAGCCGGACTGCGGCACGACCGTCAAGCCGCAGACGCTGGGTTTCCTCGACTTCTCGAACGTCGAGGCGACCCAGCCGGCCTGGCACGCCGCCGACCTGGCCTGGGCCGCGCGCGCCCAGAAGGGGGCGGGCGTCTACGGCGGGCCGCAGCACACCCGCACGACGTTCTTCTACAACCTCGTCTACGAGCCCTACGGCCAGACCTGGGGGGCTCCGTTCGCGCCCACGGCCACGTGCCAGCCCGCGCCGCCGTCGCCGTCCCCCGGTGCGTCGCTGCCGCCGGGCGCCTCGTTCCCGCCGGGCGCGAGCGGCGCGCCCTCGTCGTCGCCGACGGTGACGCCCACGACGGCCGTCCCGAACCTGGTCGGCCAGCGCGTGCAGGCTGCCGAGCAGGCGCTCCGCGCGGCCGGGCTGACGCCGGTCGTGACCGGCACGGGCAAGGTGGTCACCGCGCAGCAGCCGGCGCCGGGGACGGCCGTGCCGCTGGGCACGCTGGTGGTCCTCCAGACATAGACCGGCCCGGCGGCCGTCAGACGGTGACGATCGTCGCCCCGTCCCCGCCTTCGCCCCGCTCGCCGGGGCGCCACGCCTCCACCAGGGGGTGCCCGGACAGCGTCGCCCGGACGGCGTCCCGCAGCGCGCCGGAGCCGTGGCCGTGGACCACGGTCACCTGCCGTGCACCGGCGAGCGCGGCGTCGTCCAGGTAGCGATCCAGCATCTCGAGGGCCTCCTCGACACGCGCGCCGCGCAGGTCGAGCGTCGACGGCACGCCCCGCGGCGGCGCTGCCCCGATCCCCTGCCCCGCCGCGGGCCTCGTGCCCGATGCCGCTCCCGACCCCGGCCCGCGGCCGCGTGCCCCGTCGCCGGAGGCGCCGACGCGCACCGGCGATTCCGCTCCGAACGCCCCCCGACGCCCAGTCCGGGGGCGC
>JAJYGK010000118.1 GCA_021790715.1 Chloroflexota bacterium | reverse complement strand
CCTGGAGTGGCTGAACGGCCAGTGGATCCGCCGGCTCGCCCCGGAGGACCTTGCCGAGCGGCTCGTGCCGTTCCTCGCCGACCACCTCGCCGTGCGCGAGGCGGGCGGGGCGCGGCTCGTGCGCCGTCCCTCGGCGGAGGAGATCCTGCCGCTGGTGCCGCTCGTCCGGGAGCGCCTGCCCGTCCTCGGCGCGATCGGCGACCTCGTCGACTTCCTGTTCGTGGACGACCTCGCGCTCGACCCGGCCCTGCTCGTCCCGAAGCGCTGGGACACCGACACGACCCTGCTCGGCCTGGAGACGGCGCGCGGGACGATCGACGCGCAGGGACGCGTGAGCTTCGAGGCCGACGAGCTCGAGGGCCCGCTCCGGGACGCGGCCGCCGCGCACGGGTGGAAGCCGGGCGACCTGTTCATGGCGATCCGCGTCGCGATCACGGGGCGGACGGTCTCGCCGCCGCTGTTCGACACGATGGTGGCGCTCGGCCCGCGCCGGACACTCGACCGGCTGGACGCCGCGATCGCGTCGCTCCGGGAGCGGCTGCCGGCGGCATAGATTGCACCGGGACCGGAGCGCGCTCGCGGGGCCGGTCGGCGCGCAGGGCGCGCGGGTCGGCGGCGGCGCGCCGCGGGGCTACAGGGCCGCCGCCGCGTGCAGGACGACCCAGGCAAGGGCCGCGACGGCGGCGCTGGCCGGGATCGTGAGGACCCACGCCCACACGATGTTGCCGGCGATGCCCCACCGGACGGCCGTGAGCCGGTCGCTGGCGCCGGAGCCCATGATCGCCCCGGAGACGACGTGGGTCGTCGAGACGGGCATCCCCAGGTGGCTGGCGCCGACGATGACGGTGGCGGCCGCGGTCTCGGCCGCGAACCCGTGGACGGGGTCGATCTTGACCACGCGCTGCCCCATCGTCTTGATGATCCGCCAGCCGCCGGCCGCGGTGCCCATCGAGATCGCCGTCGCGGCGAGCACCATGATCCAGATCGGGACCTTGAACGAGGGCAGGATGCCGGCGGTGACGAGGGCGGCGGTCATGATCCCCATCGTCTTCTGCGCGTCGTTCGACCCGTGGCTGAACGCCATGTAGGTGGCCGACAGCAGCTGCAGGCGGCGGAACCGCTGGTTGATCCTGTGCGGGTCGGCCCGCCGGAACACGTTGAGCAGCACGACCATCAGGAGGAAGGCCCCCAGCCCGCCGACGAACGGTGATCCCACCAGCGGCAGGACGACCTTCTCGACGAGCGATCCGACGTGCACGGCGGACGCCCCGAGCGCCGCGAGGGTGCCGCCCAGCAGCCCGCCGATCAGGGCGTGGCTGCTCGAGCTCGGCAGCCCGAGCCGCCAGGTGAGGAGGTTCCAGCAGATGCCGCCCACGAGCGCGGCCGCGATGATCATCTGGCCGTCTCCCCCGGCGGGCGTCGTGACGATTCCGCTGCCGATCGTTGCGGCGACCTCGGTCCCGGTGAGTGCACCCAGGAAATTCGCGATCGCGGACAGCACGATCGCGATGCCGGGTGGCAGCGCTCGCGTCGTCACGGATGTGGCGATCGCATTCGCGGTGTCGTGGAAACCGTTGATGTAGTCGAACAGCACCGCCAGGGCGAAAATCCCGACCAGCGCGTACGTGATCCCGCTGTTCATCGGGTCGGAATTGGCAGCGTTTCGGCGGACCGATTATCCTGTCGCCGTTTGACGCGTCCATATCCATGCCCAGAGGAGTCTGGCGTGAAGATTCGCAAGACCGATCCCGCGGCGATGACGCCGGCAGTTGCACCGAAACCGGTGCGCACGCTCAGTCCCGCGGCGCAGGCGCGCCTCGAGCAGTACGAGACGTTGCGCAAATCCGTGATCGACAGGCTGCAGACGCCGGACGACGTATTCAAGGTTGCCCTCGACGACGGCGAGAAGCCGGCCACGATCCGGCAGCGGCTGCTGAAGGTCGCCCGGGACGCCGGCAAGGAGATCGCCGTCCAGCTGCGCGGCGACCATCTGCTGGTCGGGCTGATGACGCCCGAGCGTCGTCCACGCCGCGGCCGCCGCCCGAAGTCGGAGACGGCCGCGTCCTGATCCGGCGCCCCGTTCGGCGACGGTGCGAGGCCGCGCGTTCGCGACCGGGTGATCGGGCCGCGGACGGGGATGGCCTCGCGCTTCCCGCGCGATGGATCGTCCACGCCGCTACGCGTGCTTCACGACGATCTTCTCGATGATGTCCGCGACATCCTCGCACTTGTCGATCGTCGCCTCGAGCAGGCCGTAGATGTCCTTCCACTTGATGATGTCGGTCGCACGCGTCTTCTCGGAAAAGAGGCCGGCGACCGCCGCCCGCGTGATGCGATCGCCTTCGTTCTCCAGCCGGTTGATCTCGGTCCAGTACTGCTGGAGGCCGTCGAACGATCCCAGCCGTTTCAGCGCCTCGTGGATCGCCTCGGTCTGCTTGACGATGATGTGGGCCTGCTTGAGCGAGGCGGGCGTCGGCTCGTCCACCTGGTACAGAATGAACGTGTCGGCGACTTCCTCGATGAGGTCGAGCACGTCGTCCAGTCCGGAGATCAGCCCGACGATATCCTCGCGATCGAATGGCGTGACGAACGTCTGGTTCAGCCGCCGCCCGATGTTGTGGCTGATCTCGTCGCCGTGGTGTTCCATCGCAAACAGTTCTTTTGCGCGATGGTCCACGTTGTCGTACGTGCGCAGCATCTCCTCGAGGTGCTGCGCCGCGGACAGGACGTTGGCGGCGTCCTCGACGAACATGTCGAAGAAACGCTCCTCGCGCGGGATCAGCCGGATGCGCATCTGACCTCCGGGCCCGGGCGGGGACGCGCCTCGTCCGGTTGCTGGGCTGGGCGGCGGGGCGCGGATCAAGGGTACCGCGCCCGGGGGCGCGGGGACGGGCCGTGTCGTGCGCGCGACGCGTGTGTCGCGGGGGCTCGGGCAGCCCTGGCGGCCCCGCCGGCACCTGCGCCGCGGGGCGGTGGCGTGACCCGGGCTATGCCTCCGGCAGCACGTCGGGCGGCAGCAGCCAGCGCAGGACGCCGGATCCCGGCACGAGCGGCCGGGACGAGGTGACGCGCGCGAGAGCGGCCTTCGGCAGCGGTATCGACGTCGCCCCCGTGATCTCCTCGAGGATCGAGGTGAGGTCGGGGTCGTGCCCGACGATCAGCACGGAGGCCGGGTCTCCGGCGGCGGCCAGGAGGCGCTCCAGGTCGAGCAGGTCGGGCGCCTCGGCCAGGATCGGCTCGGCGCGGACCTGTGCCCCGATGGCGTCCGCGATCGGTGCCGCCGTCTCCGACGCCCGGAGCTTCGGGCTCGTCAGGATCAGCCCGGGCGCGCCGCCGAGGCGGTGCAGGAACGCCGCGAGTCGCGCGGTCTGCTCCCTGCCCCGCGCCGACAGGGGCCGTGCCTCGTCCGGGCCGCGCCACGTCTCCGCGTCGCCCGCGTGCGCGTGGCGGACCAGGTAGAGGTCCACCTCGTGCTCCCCGTGCCGCCGACCGCCATCGCTCATGGGGTCCCTCTCCTCACAGCTGTGCCACGGCACGACCCAGTCCGCGCCGGAACTCGAGCGAGGTGACGCGGCGCCAGGACGGCCCGATGGTGCGTCGCAACCGCGCGACCTCCCGCTCCCGCCCGGCCAGGTACGCCCCGACCGCGTTGATCGAGGCCGGCGTGAGCGTCGCCGAATGCTCGACCAGGAAGGTCCGGGCCAGCCCGGCGGCGACATCCGCGTCGTGCAGGGCGCCGAGGTGGTCCTGGACGCCGACCAGCCGTTCCAGCAGGACGTCGGCGTCGGGTCCGAGCCCTTCGCGCACGCAGTCGGTCGAGTCCCGAAGCCGCTTCACCGCGATGCGCAGCTGGTGCAGCGTCGCCAGGTCGGCCCACCGCAGGACGCCGTCGTAGGCCCGGGCCACCCCGTACGCCGCCCACAGGCGGCTCGGCACCATCTCCCGCACCCGGCGCGGATCGGTCGGGCCGGCCGCTCGCGCGTCCTGGCCCGGCGTCTCGGCAAAGGCGACCTGGCCCTCGACGAATCGCCGGTACGCGGCGGAGTCGAGGTGGCGGGACAGCGCGGCGCGCGCGGCATCCCGCTCCGCCCGCCAGGCGGTCTCGAGCGGCTTCAGCGCCGCCTGCTCGGCGGGGCCCAGCGGCTCGGCATAGGCCGCCAGGCCGTCGAGCAGCACGTCGAGGTCGCGCACCATCCCGAGGTGCCGGCCGAGCGTCCGCAGCGCGCGCACGGAGGCGCGGACCCGGGCGGGGCGGTAGGCATCGCCGAAGACGCGCCACGCGGCCCGCATGCGCCGGGTGGCCACGCGCATGTGGTGCAGGTCGGCCGGGCTCGATCCCGACCGGGTGCCCTCCTGGGCGGCGAGCAGCCGCGCGAGCTGGAACCGCACGGCCTTGCGCCCGGCCTCGGAGAACAGGTCGTCGGCCGAGATGCCGGGCGATCGCCCCACCGCGATGGCAGGTCCGGGCGACTCCGGCGCGGGCGCCGCAGGCTTCTCCTCGAGCGGGGGTTCGCCGCCCGCTGGTCCGGGCGCGGCGGCGGTGTCCGCCTGCCCGAGCTCCCCGGCGGGTGGCTGCCCGAGCTCCCCGGTGTCCGCCTGCCCGGGCTCCCCGGCGGGTGCCTGCACGAGTTCGAGCGCCGCCTCGAACTTGGATCTCCGTGAGGCCCGCACCGCGCCGGTCGCCTCGACCACTGCGGCCACCTGCCGGATCACGGACTCGTCGCCGCTGCGCAGCTCCACCTCGAGCACGGGAAAGGCGGCCAGCGGCTTCTCGCCGAGCAGGATCTCCACGTCGTCGAGGCTGATCTCCGCGGATCCCGCCTCGGCGTCGCCCACGACGCGGACCCGGCGCCGCTGCCGGATCCGGAAGAGCTCGCCGAGTGGTCGGTCGCCGGCCACCTCGCGGAGCCGATCGCGCGCCGCGCTCGCGGGCCACGCGGCCGGGTCCGGCCCGTCGCCGGCAGGCGCCTCGATCTCGAGCCGCCGGTGCAGCGCCCCCCGTGACGGCGTCAGCGACTTGAGCCCGAGGAGGCGTGCGCCGTCGCGCTCGCGGATCCGTGCCGCGTACCCCGCCCGACGCACGGCGCCGTCCGGAGTGTCCACGTAGCGATCTTCGACGAGCACGTCGCGCCAGGGTCCGCCGGCGAGGCCCGCGACGTCGGGGCCGCCGAGGCAGTCCTCCAGGGCGGCCCGATCGATCACGTCGTACTTCAGCTCGACCTCGGCGTGCCCGGCCGCGCCGGGGCCGTCGTTCTCCGGGTTGGGCAGCCCGGTCACGCCGTCCCCTCGGCCGACTCCAGCGCGCGGCCCATCAGCGTCTCGAACGTATCGATGCCGGCCTGCTCCTCGGCGATCGCCTCCACGCGGCGCCACACTCCGTCTGCCCCGAGCTCCCAGGCCCGCCGGTCGTCGCGCAGCATGACGTCGAGGATCTCCCGCAAACGTTCGCGCAGGACCGGGTCGTCGACCGGCGTCATCGCCTCGACGCGGCGGTCCAGGTTGCGCTCCATCATGTCCGCCGACCCGATGAGGAACTCCTCGTCTCCGCCGTTGCGGAAGTAGAGGATGCGGGAGTGCTCCAGGAACCGCCCGACGACCGAGCGGACCCGGATCGTCTCGCTGGTGCCGGAGAGCCCCGGCCGGAGCGAGCAGATCCCGCGCACGACCAGGTCGATCTGGACGCCCGCCTGGCTCGCCCGGTACAGCGCCCGGATGATCGAGGGATCGACGATGGCGTTCAGCTTGAACACGATCCGCCCGTCGCCCGCCGTCGCCTGGCGCTCGATCTCGCGGTCGATGCGCGCCACGACCCCCTCGCGCAGCCCGAACGGCGCGACGAGCAACCGCCGGAACGAGCGCTGGCGCGAGAGGCCGGTCAGGAAGTTGAAGAGATCCGTGACGTCCGCGCCGAGCTCGGAGCGGCAGCTGAGCAGCCCCAGGTCGACGTAGATGCGGGCCGTCTTCGTGTTGTAGTTGCCCGTCCCGATGTGGACGTAGCGGCGCAGCCCGCGCCCCTCGCGACGCACGATCAGCATCGTCTTCGAGTGCGTCTTGAGCCCGACGAGCCCGTACACCACGTGCGCGCCGGCGCGCTCCAGCGCGCGCGCCCACCCGATGTTCGCCTCCTCGTCGAAGCGGGCCTTGATCTCGACCAGCACCACCACCTGCTTGCCGCGCTCCGCGGCGCGGATCAGCGTCTGGACGATGGGCGAGTCGCCGCTCGTGCGGTACAGCGTCTGCTTGATGGCGAGCACGTCCGGGTCGTCGGCGGCCTGCTCGACGAACCGCTGGACGGAGCGGGCGAATGATTCGTACGGGTGGTGGACCAGGATGTCGCCGTCCCGGATCGCGGCGAACATGTCCATCGGCTCGTCCGGATCAGCCGGCACCACCCGCGGCGGCGTGACGGGGTTCCAGGGCGACAGCTGCAGGCTCGGGATGTCCAGGTCGGCGAGCTCGAAGAGGGCGCTCAGGTCGAGCGTGCCGGAGATCTCGTAGACGTCCTCCGGCGAGCACTGCAGCCCGCGCTCCAGGATCGCGCGGGTCTCCGCCGGCATCGATCGCTCGACCTCGAGCCGGACGACGTCGCCGAAGCGCCGCCGCCGCAGCTCCTCCTGGATCGCCAGCAACAGGTCGTCGGCCTCGTCCTCCTCGATCGCCAGGTCGGCGTTGCGCGTCACCCGGAACAGGTGGTGCTCGATGATGTCCATGCCCGGGAAGAGCACGTCGAGGTTGGCCGCGATGACCTGCTCGAGGAGCATGTAGGTCCGGACGCCCACCTCGACCAGGCGCGGCAGCACGGGCGGGACCTTGATCCGCGCGAAGCCGCGCTCGCCGGTCTCCGGGTTGCGCACCGTCACCGCCAGCGACAGCGAGAGATTGCTGATGTACGGGAACGGGTGACCGGGGTCCACCGCCAGCGGCGTGAGGACCGGGAAGATCTCGTCGATGAAGCGCTGGCGAAGCTCCAGGTGGCGCTCGGGTCGCTCCGACCAGCTCACGATGCGGATCCCGTGGCCGACCAGCTCGCGCCGCACCTGCGACCACGTGTCCGACTGCGACGCGACGAGCGGCAGGACCTTCGCCCGGATCGCCCGGAGCGTCTCCGCCGGGCTCAGCCCGTCGGGCGTGCGCTGTGCCCCGCCGGCGGCCATCTGCTGCTTGACTCCGGCCACGCGCACCTGGAAGAACTCGTCGAGGTTGCTCGAGAAGATCGCCAGGAAGCGGGCGCGCTCGAGGAGCGGGTTGCGCTCGTCGACCGCCTCGTGCAGGACGCGCGCGTTGAAGTCCAGCCAGCTCAGCTCGCGGTTCGTGTACGGCATCGCCGCCGCGTGCCGGTCGCGCCGCTGGCCGCGCTGGGATGCCTCCCGCGCGGGCGCTCCCGCCCGCGCCGCGGCGGCGCCGGTGGCCCCTGTCGGACGGATGGCGGCCATCAGCGCTCGCTCCTCATGGCTCCGGGACGTAGCGGCGCTCGCCCGTCGTCGGGTCGAACCAGACGCGCAGCCGCCGGCCCGTCGTGGGATCGTCGAAGACCTCGTCGGTCCGCTGGTATCCCGCCAGGCCACGGTCCGCGGCGGGACGACCCGGCGTCGACCAGGGCGGCTGGTCCGGCGGCACGGCGCCCCGGCCGCCGGGTGCCGTCGCGGCGGGCGTCTCGCCGGCGGGTGCGCGGTAGCGCGCCTGCTCGTAGAGGGCGATGAGGATCAGGATGGCGCTCCCGATCAGCAGCCAGGCGGCACCGACCGGCTCGCCCGCGGCGATCACCGCCAGCGCGAGCAGGAACCCGATGCCGCCGGCGACCCCGAGCGCGCCGCGCAGCAGCAGCGACAGCCCGGTGCTTCCCATGGCGAGCGCCACCCCCCGTTCCGGATCAGCGGGCCTGGTCGTAGCCCGACTGGCCGGGCTCGATGACGACGGCGGTCCCGTAGGCGACGATCTCCGTCATCGTCTGGCCCATCTCGGAGCTGTCGAACCGCATCGAGAGGATGGCGTTCGCCCCCATCGCGGTCGCGTTCGCCACCATGCGGTCGATGGCGTGCTTGCGCGCGTCCTCGAGCAGCTCCGTGTACTCCTTGATCTCTCCGCCGACGATCGAGCGCAGCCCCGCCGCGACGTTGCCCGCGAGCCCGCGGCTGCGGACCACCACGCCGAAGCACTGGCCCTTCGTCTCGGCCACGCGGTACCCGGCGATGAAGTTGGTCGTGCTGATGATCATTCGTGATCTCCCTCGCCTGATGCGGCCTGCGCGCGACGGCGCGCCTCGTCCTCCGGGCACGGGCAGTGCTCGCGCAGCTGCTCGAACGTGTAGAAGCCGCTGTGGTGGCCGTCGGCCCACGTCGGCGCGATCGCGTAGTTGCCCACGAGCTGCACGTCCACGAGGCGCGTCTGGTCGGCGGTCAGTGTGGGCGACGAGTCGAGCCAGCCCGGAGCGCCCGCCTCCCCCCGGCAGTAGGCGCACGGGCAGAGCCAGCGCAGCGTGACGGTGTCGTACACCGTCTGGTGGCCGTCCGCCCACTCGATCTCGAGCCGGCCGGCGGCGCGGTCGGCGTGGATGCGTACCGGGGTCAGGTATTCGCCGCCGCTCGTGTAGCGCGTGGAGACGGTGCGGTTCGTGGACATGGCGCGATTGTAGTCGTGCGCCCGTGCGCGACCCGGCCTGCCGTGCGCCCGTGCCCCGTCTGCCGCGCGGCCGAGCCCGGCCGCGGATAGACTCGGGGTCGCGCGCCCCGCCACGGATCCCCGGCCCTCCGATGCCCGGACCCGCGCCTTGCCAGTCGGCCCGACTTGCAGAGTAGGGAAGATGCCGAGACTGCCACTGCCCACCGACCTGTACGACCTGCGCATCCCCACCGAGGTCCGCCTGTCGCCCGACGGGCGGCACGTCGCGTTCTCGACGAAGGCGGTGGGACCGGGGAAGGACGACTACCGCGAGGCCGTCTGGCTGGCCCCGGCGGACGCGTCGGCGCCGGCCCGGCAGGTGACGCTCGGCGCGAAGCACGACACGCACCCGCGCTGGAGCCCGGACGGTTCGCGGCTCGCGTTCCTCTCCGACCGGTCCGCCGTGCTCCGGGCCGGTGGGGGACTGGACGTCGCCGTGGCCCCCGACGCGCCCGCGGACGGCGCGACACAGGTGTGGGTCCTGCCGCTGGCGGGCGGCGAGGCGCACCAGCTGACCCGCCTGCCGCACGACGTGAGCGACCTCGACTGGAGCCCGGATGGCACGCGCCTCTGCGTGGTGAGCACCTCCGAGCAAACCGCTCCCGCCCCGCGCCATCGGCGGGAGCCGGGCGAACCGCCGGAATCCGACTACAGCTTCGTCGACCGCCTCCAGTACCAGTACAACGGCAAGGGGTTCACCCACGACCGGTTCGCGCACCTGTGGCTCGTCGACGCGGAGACCGGCGAGGCCGGCCGCCTGACCGGTGGCGCGTTCAACGACGGCGCCTTCGAGTGGAGCCCTGACGGCCGCCGCATCGTGTTCGAGTCGCGACGGCACCGCGATCACGACCTGGACTGGCAGGCGGACCTGTTCCTCGTCGACGTGGCGACGCGCCGCATCGAGCGGCTCAGCGGCGGCCGCGGCCGGCGCGAGTTCTCGGCGCCGGCCTGGAGCCCGGACGGCGAGTGGATCGCCGCGATCGGGCACCGCTACGAGGGGCGCGGCCCGGCGCGCCGCGACGTGTGGCGGTTCAGGGCGTCGCCCGAGCAGGAGGGCGAGGACCTCACGGGCGACTCCGACCTGATGGTCGGCGCCAGCATGGGGAGCGATCTGCTGGGCGGCGGCGAGACGCGTGTGCACTGGAGCGCCGACGGCCGCTGGATCACGTTCGCGGCGCCGATCGACGGCAGCTACGAGCTGTGGCGGGTCGAGGCCGCGGGCCGCCGCGTCGTGCGCCTGACGGAGGGGCGTCACTGCCTGAACCGCACCCACCAGGTGCCGGTGGCCGGCGGCGCCTCGCGCATCGCCGTGACGGCGATGGATCCCGTGCACGCGCCGGAGGTCGTCGTGCTCGACGTGCCGGCCGACGACGCGCCCCCGGCCTCCGCGCGCGAGCTGCGACGCGTGAGCGACCTCATGGCCTCGCGCTGGGCCGGGATCGCGCTGGTCGAGCCCGAGACGCGCTGGCACGAATCGGACGGCCGGCGCATCCAGGGGTGGTTCTACCCGGCCGCGCGCCGCGACGACGGCCGGCCGGCCCCGATGGTCGTCGAGATCCACGGCGGGCCGGCCACGCTCTACGGGTACGCCCCGTTCTGGGAGTGGCAGTGCCTCGTCGCCGACGGGATGAGCGTGTACGCGTGCAACCCCCGCGGCTCGGAGGGCTACGGGCAGGACTTCGTCCGCGCCAACCACCGCGACTGGGGCGACGGGCCGATGGCCGACGTGATGTCCGGCGTCGATTCGCTCCTCGCCGACGGCCTGGCCGACCCGGATCGCCTGGGCGTCACGGGCGGCTCCTACGGCGGCTACCTCACGAGCTGGATCGTGGGCCACACGAACCGCTTCAAGGCCGCGCTGACCGCGCGCTCGGTGAACGACATGACCTCCGAGATGCTTTCCGGCGATATCGGCGGGCCCATGTTCGGGACCGAGGAGTACGGCGTGAACCCGTGGGAGGACCACGAGCTCTTCTGGCGCCACAGCCCCATCGCCCATGCGAGCCGGGTGCGGACGCCGCTCCTCATCCAGCACGCCGAGAAGGACATCCGCGTGCCGATCACGCAGGCCGAGGAGTTCTTCGCGGTGCTCCGGGCCCACCGGCGGCCGGTCCGCCTCATGCGCGTCCCGGAGGAGACCCACGAGCTGACGCGGAGCGGGACCCCGTTCCGGCGGGTGGAGAACATCGTGCAGGTCGCGGCGTGGTTCCGGCACTTCCTGGTGCGGGGACGGCGCGACCTGCCGCCGCTGCCACGGGAGAAGCGCGTCCGCCCGTAGGCGGCGCGAGGATCGCCGGGGGACGGCCTTCCGGGGCCGCCGGAGGAGCGCGCAGGCCGTCAGGCGTTTCGCTTGACGGCGGCGTCGACGAGCGCGTCCGCCGCCTCGCCCAGCCGCAACCCGACGACGTCGATGCGCCGCAGGAGCTCGCGCGTCTTCAGCACCCGCATCGTCACCTCGCCGCGGAACAGGCCGGCGAGCTCGAGCTCGTAGAGGCGACGGATCTGCACGCCGGCCCGCCGCGCCGCGTGCGCCAGCTCCATGATCTGCGCGGGGTGATCCAGCGCTTCGACCGCCTGGCGGAGCCCGCCGATCGCGACCACGACCGCGTCGAGGAGCGGCCCCAGCGCGGCGCCGTTCTTGAGCTGGAAGAGCTCCCATTCGCGCAGGAAGTCGCGCAGGTTGTCGAGCACGTCGTCGATCGAGCGCGAGACGCGCACCAGATCCTCCCTGTCGATCGGCGTGACCAGCGTCCCCGACAGCGCGGCCGTGAGCCGGACCGCGTACTCGTCGCCCTGGTGCTCGATCTCGCGCATGCGGTCCTGCGCCACGTCCGGCGGGACGATGCCCGCCACGACATCACCGGCCAGGCGGGCGCCGGCCAGGGTCGTGTCGAGGTGGCCCGCGAGCAGCTCGACGAACTCGTGGCTCGATGCTCCGGTGAGGTCGCGGATCACCCGCACGAGCGGCAGTCGCATCTCCCCCTCCTCAGCGTGCGTGCAGCGCGAACGCGAGCATGCCGGCCAGCGCCGCGGACGTCGGCAGCGTGACCACCCAGGCGACGCCGATCCGCGCCGCCTCCTGCCAGCGCACCCTCCGGTAGGTCACGCCCATGCCCGCCCCGATGAGGCCGGCCGCGGTCGCCTGCGTGGACGAGACGGGCGTGGCGAGCGCGGCACTGCCCAGGACCGCCACCGCGGCCGACAGCTCCGCCACCGCCGGGTCCACGGGACGCATCGGCAGGACGCGCCGTCCCAGCAACGGCGCCAGCCGCTCGATCCCGTAGAGCGTCCCCAGCGCGAAGCAGACCCCCACCGCCAGCATCGGCAGGGGCTGCACCCGCAGCGCCGGGTCGGCCGTCCCGGCACCCACCGCGATCAGCGCGACCATCTTCTGTGCGTCGTTGCCGGCGTAGGCCGCGCATTGCGTCACGAACGTCAGCACCTGGATCTGGCCGAGCCTGCGGGCCATCCGCGTCTGTGCGG
>JAJYGK010000038.1 GCA_021790715.1 Chloroflexota bacterium | reverse complement strand
CGCGAGCCCACAGGCCACCGTCTCCGGCGCGGCGTCTCCGGGTGGAGCCGCGGGGCCTCCGGGCGCCACCGGGGCGACCGCCGCACCCTCCGCGACCGGGGCGGCCGGCGCACCCTCCGCGGGTGGCTCCGCCGGTGACTGGCCCGTCTACCACCGCGACCCCGCGCGCAGCGGCGACGACCCCGCGTTCGCCGCCGGTTCCGGGGCGCTGCACGTGGCGTGGTCGACCCGTCTCGACGGCGCGGTCTACGCCGAGCCCCTGGCGATCGGCGCCACGATCGTCGTCGCGACCGAGAACGACAGCGTGTACGGACTCGACGCGTCGGGTGCGATCCGGTGGCGCAGCCACCTCGGGACCCCGGTGCCGCTGTCCACGCTGCCGTGCGGCAACATCGACCCGCTCGGCATCACCGGGACGCCCGCCTACGATCCCGTCACCGGGTCGCTGTTCCTGGTGGCGGAGGTGACGGGTCCTCGCCACGTGCTCTTCGCACTCGATCCCGCCACCGGTGCGGTCCGCTGGTCGCGCGGCATCGATCTTCCCGGCGACGACCCGGCGACGCACCAGCAGCGGCCGGCCCTGGCGGTGGCCAACGGCTACGTCTACGTCGGGCTCGGCGGGCTCGACGGTGACTGCGGGCAGTACCGCGGGGAGGTGATCGGGGTCCCGACGAGCGGGCACGGAGCGACCATCGCGTATCGCGTCCCGACGGCCAGGATGGGCGCGGTCTGGGCGACCGGGGGCCCGGCCGTGGCCGCCGGCGGGAACCTCTACGTGTCGGTCGGCAACGGCGCGTCCACGACGACGTACGACGGGACGGATTCCGTGCTCGAGCTTTCGCCGCGACTGACGCTGCTGTCGCGGTTCGCGCCGGCCACCTGGGCACAGGACAACGCGACCGACGCCGACCTCGGCTCCCTCGCACCGGCACTCGTCGGGAGCGCGTACGTCTTCATCGACGGGAAGTCCGGGACCGCCTACACGCTGCGCCGGGGGACGCTGGGCGGGATCGGCGGGCAGGTGTCGGCGATCCCGCTCTGCCGTGCGTTCGGCGCCGCCGCGGTCGCGGCGAACGTCGTGTTCGTGCCGTGCACGGACGCGCTCCGCGCCGTGCGCGTCGGGGCCGACGGGTCGATGCGCGTCCTCTGGCGGACACCTGCGGGCGCGAACGGTCCGCCCGTGGTCGGGGGTGGTTCGGTCTGGAGCCTCGACCTGGCCGCCGGGGTCCTGTACCGCCTCGATCCGGCGACGGGCTCGGCCCGGGGCGAGGTCGCGGTCGGACCGGTCGCCCACTTTGCGTCGCCGGCGCTCTGGGACGGGCTCGTCCTCGTGGGGACGATGCGCGGGATCGCCGCCGTCTCCGCCGGATAGGGGCCGGGCCGGCGCGAACGGGTCGGTCGCCTCAGCCGGCAGTCGCGCCGCCGGCGACCGCCGGCAGGACGTGCACGACGCCCAGGGGCGGCACGGGTGTCTGCAGGTCGGCCGGGCGCGTGTCGACGAAGACGTTGATGTACTCGCGCAGGGCAGGCCCCGGCACGCAGATCCGATCGCGCATCCCCGGCCACCGCGCGTCGAGGGCGTCGATCACCTCGTCGACGGTCGAGCCCTCGACCCCGACGCGGCGCTCGGCGCCGGGAAAGAGCGCGACGAGCGACCGGGGCAGCACGACGGTCGCCATGGGTCTGGCGTCCTCAGGCGGCCACCACGGCCGCCTCGACCGAGTAGACGGGCGGCAGCAGGTCCGCGATGCGCGCCCAGTGCTCGCCCTCGTCCCGGCTGGCGAAGACCTGCCCGGTGCTCGTCCCGACGTAGACGCCGAACGGGTCGAGGTCGTCGACGGCCATCGCCTCGCGGAGCACGCCCAGGTAGGCCTGCTCCTGCGGAAGCCCGTCGCGGAGGGCGCGCCACGACGCGCCGCCGTCCGAGGTGCGCCACACCGCCATCCGGGCGTCCGGCACGAACCGCCCCCGATCGTCGCCGTTGAGCGGGACCGTGAAGGCCGTGTCGGGATCGCGAGGGTGCGCCACCATCGGGAACCCGAACGTCGACGGCAGCCCGTCGTCCAGGCAGATCCAGGAGCGGCCGCCGTCGTCGCTGCGGTAGGTCCCGCAGTGATTCTGCTGGTACAGCCGGTCGGGCATCCCGGACGCGAGCGCCATCTTGTGGACGCACTGGCCGGTCTCAGGGTACTTGTCGGGCATGAAGTCGACGCGGACCCCGCGGTTGCGGGCCTCCCAGGTCCGGCCCCCGTTCTCCGTCGCGAAGCAGCCCACCGCGGAGATCCCGACCCACATCCGCTCGGGATCGTCCGGGTGGGCGATGATCGTGTGGCAGATGAGGCCGCCGTTGCCGGGCTTCCAGTCAGGCCGGGAGGGATGCTCGCGCAGCCCCTCCACGTGTGCCCAGGTGAGGCCGCCGTCGGACGAGCGGAACAGCCCCGCCGGCTCGACCCCGGCGTACAGCGCCCCGTGCGCGGGCGTCAGGTGCCAGACGGAGCGGAGGGGGCTCGCATCGAGGCCGTAGTTCAGGCCCTCGCTGGAGTGCGTCCAGGTCTCGCCGAGATCGTCGCTGCGCCAGACCGCCGCCCCGAACCACGGGTTGCCGCCGCCCGCGTACAGGCGACCGGTTGCCGCGTCCTGGCAGACGTGGTTGATGGGCCAGCCCTCGCAGAGCGGCCCCCGCAGCCGCCACGGCGCGTCGCGATCCGCGCCGCCCTCCAGGATGAACGCGCCCTTCTTCGTCCCGATCAGCACGAGCACACGCCGATCCATCGCACGCCCCCCATGGTCGCCAGACGTCGCCCGCGCGCCTCGTCGGCGCGGAGTGGCGACGATAGCACGCGTCGGGGGATCGCCGCCGTCAGCTCGCGATGGGGACGGGAAGGGGAGCGTCGACCTCGGCCGCCAGGTCGAGCTCGTCGAGCGCGCGGAGGCCGCCGCGGGGCGCGTCGATCCTGCGCGGCGATCCGCCCCTCGCGTCGCCCAGCGTGTAGTAGCGCCGGTAGTCGGCCGGGGACATCGAGCTGTACCGGTAGAACACCTTGTAGAACTGGTGGATGTTGGTGTAGCCGACGATCCGCGCGATGTCGCACACGGTGACGTCGGTGCCGAGGAGCAGCCGCCGGGCCTCTGCCAGGCGCACGTTCGTCAGGTACTCCTTGAACCCGACGTTCGTCACCTCCTTGAAGAGGTGTCGCACGCGGGACGGGCTGACGTGGACGAACGCGGAGACGTCCTCGAGGGTGACGTTCTCGCGGAAGTGGTCCTCGACGTAGCGCAGGACCGGGCGGACCTGCTCGAGCCGGTCCGCGTCTCCGAGGCCCTGGTCGATCGCCGCCGGCCGCCATTCGCTGACGAGCAGGCCCAGCGCGCGACGGAGGTTCGCATCGAGCAGGTGGCGGTCGGCCCGTTCGCGGCGCTCCCACGTGGTTCGCAGGTCCTCGAACGTGGCGGCCAGGTGGCCGGCGAGGAGCGTGCCGTGCCGGATCGGGTTCGACAGTGCGCCCTGTCGCGTGAACGGCGTCAGGTACTCCGCGTCGAACGCGCGGCAGCCCGGCGGCGCGATCAGCTCGGGCAGGAACAGCACGAGCTGGAGCCGCAGTGGGTCGGGCCCGTCGGTGACGGCGACGTGCGGCTCGGAGTAGTCCACGACGACGACGTCGCCGGGCTCCACCGGGACCGCCCGGCGCCCGAACAGGAACCGCCCCGTCCCCTCCAGGCAGAGGGCGATCTCCATGTAGTCATGCCAGTGCAGGCGGGCCTCGGTCTCCGCGGTCTCGTAATCGAGAATCGATAGTGGAAAGTCCGGGTCGAGCGGATAGTGCCAGACGTAGACGGCCACTCGAACGCGTGCTCCTCAAACCCCCGGCGTACCGTCCGGGATCCAGCGGTCGGGCACGGATGATCATCGAGGCTTTCGGCGGGTGGATGGAGGGCCGTATGGCCCGATTCGCCCCCGCTAAGGTGGAGTGCCGTAGGCGCCGGCAGCCGCTCCTGCCAGTTACTCGGCCAGTTGTGACATTGCCCCGACCCGGTCCGGGCGGCCAGATTCGCTGCCAGGGGATCGAGAGCAATCGCTCGCCGCGCTGTCCCACCTCGTACGCGGCGACGGATGGGGAGAGACGATGGCCGTGCCGTTCCCGCACCTGTTCAGCCCGATCCAGCTCGGGAACATCGAGCTGCCCAACCGCATCGTGCACGTTCCCACCGACATCAGCTCGTCGCACGCGGACGGCGAGGTCAGCGAGCGGGACATCCACCATCACGCGGACATCGCGCGCGGCGGAGCAGGCTTCATCATCGTCGGCGCGACGACGCCGGACATGAAGACCGGGCGACCGACCGTCACCTGCCTCGTCGCGGACGGAGACAACTACATCCCCGGCCTCGCGCGCCTCGCCGAGAGCATGCACCGCTACGGCTCGAAGTGCGCCGTCCAGCTCCAGCACCCCGGACGGCAGTGCGCGATCCCGCGCTACAACACGCTCGGCGCGAACGACCGCGTGATCAAGATCCCGTGGTCGGCGGGCCACGAGATCATCTACGAGAACGCGGAGGAGAAGGGCAAGGAGATCCGCGAGGCGTCGATCTCCGAGATCCTCGAGCTGGTCGACATGTTCTCGGAGGCCGCGTGGCGCGTGAAGCAGGCGGGCTTCGACGCGGTCGAGCTCCACGCCGCGCACGGCTACCTGCTCTCCGAGTTCATGAGCCCCGTCCTCAACCGGCGCACCGACCGGTTCGGCGGCACGCTCGAGAACCGGATGCGCTTCACGCTCGCGATCGTCGACCAGATCCACAGGAAGTGCGGCCGATCGTTCCCCGTGCTCGTGCGGTACTCGTTCGAGGAGTTCGTCCCGGACGGGCGCACGCTCGAGGAGGGGGTCGAGATCGCCCGCATGCTCGAGGAGGCCGGCTGCGCGGCAGTCGACATCAGCCAGGGCATCCAGGAGAGCGCGGGCGCGGGCTTCGACCCGATGCAGTACCCGCAGGGTTGGGCGACGTACGCGGCAGAGGCGGTCAAGAAGGCCGTCCGCATCCCGGTCATCACGAGCCACTCACTGCGCGAGCCGGAGTACTGCGAGCAGATCCTGGCCGAGGGCAAGACCGACCTGGTCGGCCTCTCGCGCCAGCTCCTGGCCGACCCGTACTGGCCGGTGAAGGCGCAGCTCGGGCGCGTCAAGTCGATCCGGAAGTGCATCTCCTGCCTGGGCGGCTGCTGGCAGGAGTCGCTGATGGCGAAGCACGAGATCCAGTGCTCGATCAACGCGGCCTGCGGCAACCCCGAGTACGCGGAGATGCGCCGGACGGAGAGGCCCGTGCGCGTGGCGGTCGTCGGGGGCGGCCCGGCGGGCATGGAGGCCGCGCGCATCGCGACCGAGCGCGGGCACCAGGTCACGCTGTACGAGCAGGCCGCCGAGCTCGGCGGGGCGATGCTGTACGTCTGCCTGGTGCCGGGCAAGGAGAAGATGCGCTGGTACCTGGATTGGATCCGGGATCAGCTGCTCGACCTGCAGGTCGACATCCGGCTCAGCCACGCGCCGACGGTCGACGAGTTGCGCGGGTACGACGTCGTGCTCAACGCGACCGGCGCCGAGTCCTACGTGCCCGACGTGCACGGACGGGCGGACCGTGTCGTGCCGTTCGAGGACGCGATGGCGTGCCCGAAGATCTCCTGCGAGTGCCACCCCGGCGGCCGGCGGCTCACGAAGCTCGGCCAGCGCGTGCTGCTCTGGGGCGACCACTACGCGGCGACCGACACCGCGGCGTTCCTCGGCGCGCACGGCAAGGAGGTGACGATCGTCACCGAGAACCGCGAGTTCGCGGCGGAAACGGAGGTCATCCACATGTACGTGCTGCGCAAGCGGTTCGCGCAGGGCGACGCCGAGGTGCTCACGTCGCGGCCGTACAGGCACCCCGTCACCGTCCTGACGAGCACGCGGGTGCTCGAGATCCGCGACGGCGAGGTCGTGCTCGAGGACCGGGACTTCAACCGGACGACCATCCCGGTCGACACGATCGTCACCTGCCACACGCGGCCGAAGGTCGGGCTGTTCCAGGAGCTGCGGGCGGCGGGCGTCCACGTGCTCAACGTGGGCGACGCGGTGCGGCCGCGGAACCTGTACCACGCCGTGCACGAGGGGAGCGCGTTCGGCCTGGCGGTCGACGAACACCTGCTGTTCAACCCCAACCACGCGATCGTCAACGACCTGCCGGCCGACGTGCTCAGCCAGCTGACGCGCCCGGAGGGGCCGGCGTACTCCCGGATCCGCATGGAACAGTTGCTCAGGGAGCTTGCGCCGACGGCTGCCGCCGGGTCCGACGGCCACTCGAACGGCCAGGGCTGATTTTCCCCGGGAGAGGCGATCCGGCGCGCCCCCTCGCCGGCCGCCTCTTCCTCGCGTCCACGCCACCGCCGGTCGTCCCGCCGGCGGTGGCGCCGTACTCTGCCGGTGTGACCGTTCTCGCCCTCAAGCTCGTCATCACGCCCCTGCTGATCGGTGGCGCGAGCCTGGGCGCCCGGCGCTGGGGGCCTGTCATCGGCGGCTGGATCGTGTCGCTGCCGCTGACCTCCGGGCCGGTCGCGCTCTTCCTCGCGCTGGACCGGGGCCCGTCCTTCGCCGCGTCCGCCGCCGAGGCGTCGGTCGCCGGCAACATCGCGATCGTCGTCTTCTGCCTCGGGTACGCCGGAGCCGCGCGGCGGGGTGGGTGGCAGGTCGCGATCGCGACGGCCGGGATCGGCTGGCTCGCGGCCGCGCTGGCACTCCAGCCGGCACTGGCCCTCCCGGTGGGGCTCGTCTTCGTCCTTGCGGTCGTCGCGCTCGCCGCCGGGCTCCGCGCCATGCCGGGCGGCGCGGCCCTCCGCCCGGCGTCGGCGGCGCCGGCCTGGGAGCTGCCGCTGCGCATGGCCGTCGGCACCGGCGTCGTGGTGGCGCTGACCGCGGCCGCGCCCGTGCTCGGGTCCTCGACCAGCGGCCTCCTCGCGATGCTGCCCGTCATCGCCACCGTGCTGGCGGTCTTCACGCACCGACGCGACGGGCCCGAGGGCGCGGTCGGGATCCTGCGCGGCGTGATCACCGGCCTCTTCGGGACGGCCGCGTTTCTCGCGGTCGTCAGCGCGTCCGTCCAGCCGCTCGGCGTCGTTCCGGCATTCGGCCTGGCGATCGTGACGGTGGCGGTGGTCCAGCTGGTCGCGCTCGCCGTGCTCCGGCGGGAGGGCGCCGGGAGGGTGGCGGGCCGATCCGCCGCGTAGGCCCGATCGGCCGATCAGGCCTCGCGTGCCGCTCGGCCGCGCAGCCGCGCAGCCGCACACGAGCCGCTCGCGACCGCCCGCGCCGCGCCGCGTCGGAGACGTGCGTCATGCTCACGAGTGTGACGCGCCTGCGCGTCACGCCGGTCGGCCTCGTGCAGGTGACGCAACGGCGCGACCGACCCCGTCCGGACCTCGCCTGCCGGACGGCCGCCGGCCTGAGCGTCATGCAGCCGCCCCCCCGGGGATCAGCGCGCGGCCACGCCCCCGGCGAGCCCGCCCCGGTCCGCGTCGCCGGGAGTGGCCGTCGCCGATCGTGCTGCGCCGGTCCGCCGGGCGGTCGCGAGCGGCAGCACCTCGACCGTGGCGTTGTAGTCGGGGACGAGGCCGACCGGGTCGCGTCGCCCGGGCTGGATCAGCGGGTTCGCCTCCGGCCAGAACATCTGGACGTTCCGCTGGCGGATCGTCGACAGCTTCACGTGCGCCTCGACCTCACCGTCGGGGGACCGCACGAGTACCGCGTCGCCCTCGGACAGCCCGAGCCGTTCGGCGTCCTCGTGCGCGATGAACAGCGCGTCGCGCGCGGCACCCGTCAGCGGGTCGCGGCGCTTGAAGACCATCGAGTTGAACTGCTTCCCGCGGCGCGTGGACAGCCGGAAGAACCCCTCCGGGATCGTCATCTCGGGCGGCTCGACCGGATCGAAGTGGACGCGGCCGTCGGGGGTCGGGAAGACCCATCCGTCGCAGAGGCGGGGGCCGCCCCACTGGAACTGGTCGCCGGACCGGTGCAGCTTCTCGATCCCCCGGTACATGGGAATGACGCGCGCGATCTCCTCCCGGATCTGGCGCCCGGTGCGGAAGTCGACGAGATGCGCGCGGTCGGGATCCACCCGTCGCGCGAGATCGACGAAGATCTCCCACTCCGTGCGCGCCTCGCCCACCTTCGGCCCGGGGATGTGGGGGCTGAAGAGGACCCGCCGCTCCGTGGTCGTCTCGGTGCCGCCCCCCGCCTGCTCGTACCGCGTGCGGGCGGGCAGCAGCAGGACCGCGTCCGCGGGATCCAGCAGCATCTGCGACGTGACCACGATGTCCTGGTGGACGCGCAGCGGCACGCGCTCGAGCGCGTCGTGAACCTGCTCGGGATCCGGCAGGACGTCGAGGAAGTTGCCGCCACTGGAGTAGAGGACGTCGAGCTCGCCGCGTCCGCCGGCCTCGACCATCTCGGCCGCCGACAGGCCCCGCTCGCCGCGGATCGGGAACCCGTACTGGGCCGCGAGGTCGGCCGCGTTCTCCGGAGTCACCGGCACACCGCCGGGGAGCACCGTCGCGTACGCGCCCATCTCGGCGCCGCCCTGCACGCCCGAGTGCCCGCGCATCGGCATGAGCCCCGCGCCGTCGCGCCCGACGTTGCCCCGTGCCAGCGCCAGGTTGACCATCGCCTTGACGTTGTCGCTGCCGTGGACGTGCTGGGTGATCCCCATCGCCCAGACGAGCACCGCGCAGCGCGCCTGCGCGTACAGCCTCGCGAACCGGGCCATCTCCTCACGCGAGGTCCCGCTGAGGCGCTCCAGGTCGTCGAAGGACTGGTGCTCCAGGGAGGCGCGCAGGTCGTCGAACCCCACCGCGTGCGCCTGGATGAAGCGCTCGTCGATGCCGCCCTCGGCGATCAGGATCTTGAGCACGCCGTTGATGAACGCGACGTCCCCGCCCGTGTGCACGTGGAACCAGTCGTCGGTCATCTTCGTGCCGAAGATCGCGCTCTCGACGTTCGACGGGACCCAGTACCGCTCCATTCCCGGCTCGCGGTACGGGTTGACCATGACGACCTTCGTCCCGCCCTTGCGCGCCAGGTACAGGTACTTCATGAACACCGGCTGCGCGTTGGCCACGTCGGCACCGAAGATCACGACCAGGTCGCTCTGCAGCACGTCGGTGTACGAGATCGTCGTGGCGCCGACGCCCAGCGCGTGCTTGAGGCCGGCCGTCGACGGGGAGTGGCAGACGCGCGCGGCGTTGTCGATGTTGTTGGTCCCGAGGAAGCGCGCCACCTTCTGGGCGACGTAGTAGACCTCGTTGGTGATGCCGCGGCTCGTCAGGTAGAAGGCGATCCGGTCTGGCCCGGCGGCCCTGATGCGATCGGCCACGAGGTCCAGCGCCGCGTCCCAGCTGACGCGGTGGAAGCCGGCCTCCCCCCGGCGGCGCAGCATCGGGTACGCGAGGCGTCCCATGTCGCGCAGCGCGGCGCCGTCCATTCCGCGGAGCGATTCGACGTCGGACAGGCGCGCGTGGTCCAGCGGGCGCGCGGTGTTGTACTTGAGCAGGCTGAGGCGGGTCGTGCACAGGTGGACGCTGTCCATGGTCCAGTCGTGGAAGCCCGTCACGCCCAGGGCGCAGCCGTCGCACACCCCGTTGCGCAGGATCCGGAGCGCGTAGGGAAGCGCCCGGCGGTTGTCCCAGACCGTCTCGGCGATCTCCAGGTAGTGGTTCGGCTTCAGCTCGCCGAGCCCGTTCGGCTTCCATCCCGCCCAGAGATCCGGGGCGATGAACCGGGGTCGCTTCGGGATGTGCACGGGCAGGTGAGGCGACCGCTGCGGCGCCGCGTGGGGGCCGACGGCGCCGGCGTGGTCCGCGAGCGAGTGGCCCGGGCTCGCTGTTCCGGGCGGGTCGCCGTGCACGGCGGGAACGGGATCGGGGCCCTGCCCGGACGACGAGGGGACGGTCGCCATCTCAGACCTCCAGTGCGATGCGCTCGGGATGCGCGTAGACGTTGAACCCGTCCCCGCGCAGGAACCCGACCAGCGTCATGCCGAAACGTTCGGCCGCCTCGACGGCCAGGTCGGTCGGCGCCGACACGGCGCACGTCACCGGGATCCCGGCCATCGCGGCCTTCTGCACGATCTCGAAGCTCACGCGTCCGGAGACGAGGAGCACGGCCGTGGCGAGCGGCAGGCCATCCGCCAGCGCCATCGCTCCGACCAGCTTGTCGAGCGCGTTGTGGCGGCCGACATCCTCCCGGATGCCCTGCAGCCGGCCGGCGGCGTCGAACAGGCCTGCCGCGTGCAGCCCGCCCGTCGCCTCGAATGCCTCCTGCGCCGCCCGCAGCGCCGCGGGGAGGGCGACGATCGTGTCCCGGGACACGCTCGGCCCCGGGCCCAGCCGCTCGCATCGCGTTTCGACGGCATCGAGCGACGCCTTGCCGCAGATTCCGCAGCTCGCCGTCGCGGCGAAGTTCCTGGTGGCGACGGCAGTGGAATCGAACCGGCTCCGGAGGCGGACCGTGATGACGTTGTCTGGCCTGGCGACCGCCGCCGGGTCGCCGAGCTCGAAGCCGGCGATCTCGCCGGGGGCGACGAGTCCCTCCGTCACGAGGAAGCCCGCCGCCAGCTCCTCGTCGTGGCCGGGCGTCCGCATCGTCACGGCGACCGGCACCGGTGCCTGATCCGGGCCCGCGGCCCGGATCTCCATGGGTTCCTCGCCGGCCAGCGCGTCCGGTCGGACGCGCGCGGCGAGACCACGGACGGCGAGCGTCCGCGTCTCGACGATGTCCCGGCTCGGCGAGGAGAGCCTGACGTGCACGGCACTTCCTCGGGATGCGTGGCCTGAGCGGGCGATCGTGTCCGCGACAGCCGTCGCCGGTGCGGGGCGGCGGTGCCCGCGACTATACCGCTCGTGGCGGATCGGGCCGGCCGGTGGGGCCCGTCACCCGCCGCCGGGGGCGACGCCGCGGTTCCACGGGTCGGTTCCGTCGCCCGGCGCGGCCGGGGTGCGAGAATGGCCCACCCGCGCGGGCGACCGTCCGCCGATCCCGGCCGGGTCCACCGCCCGGCCGGATCTCCGGCGCCGGCGCCGCCGTGCGGTCCGATGCCGCAGGCAAGGGGGACAGCTATGGAACGTTCGGAGACGTCCGGCGGGCTGCGACTCGACGAGTGGCTCGACGCGGTGCGCGACGAGCTCGTGGCGGCCGGCACGGAGGCGCCCGTCGTCACGCGCGACGAGCAGCGTGCGCTGCTGGAGATGGCGCGGATCGCGGCGCACCGGAGCGAACGGATCGCCGCCCCGATCACGTCGTTCCTCCTCGGCCTGGCGCTCGCTGGGCGCGATCCGGCGGCCCGCGCGGAGGCGATCGGGCGGCTCGCCGGGCGACTCGAGGAGCGCCCCGGATCGGCGCCTGCCCGGTAGGCCCGGGCTCGCTGCCGCGTCGCCGGCCGCACCGGCCGGTGGCCGCACGGACCGGTGGGCCGCACGCCGCTCTCGGCCGCGGGCGGGCCTGCGGACCCGCCGCGGTCCCCTAGACTCTCCGCATGTCCCGCCTCGTGACCGCCACGCGCTACGTCGCCCCGCTCCGCGAGGGCGGCTCCCTGCCCGCGATCGTCGAGGCGGACGACGACGGGCTGTACGTGGTCAAGTTCCGCGGCGCCGGACACGGCACGAAGGCGCTCGTCGCGGAGCTGGTGGCCGGGGAGATCGGCCGTGCCCTGGGCCTGCTCGTGCCGGAGCTCGTGCTGGTCGATCTCGATCCCGCGCTCGCGTCGGCGGAGCCCGACTCCGAGATCCGCGATCTCCTGGACCGGAGCGCCGGCCTCAATGTCGGCCTCGACTTCCTGCCCGGGGCGCTCGGGTTCGATCCGGCCGCGGGCTTCGTCCCGGACCCGGACCTGGCGGCAGACGTCGTGTGGTTCGATGCCCTCCTCACGAATGTCGATCGCACGGCCCGCAACACCAACCTGCTCGTGTGGCACCGCCGCCTCTGGTTGATCGACCACGGCTCCGCGCTGTACATCCACCACACCTGGCGGGACGCGATCGTCCACGCCGGGCGGCCGTTCCCCCAGAGCCGCGACCACGTCCTGCTCCCGTATGCGTCCGCGATCCGCGACGCCGACGAACGCCTTGCGCCGCGGCTGGATCGCGCGCTGCTGGCCTCGATCCTGGCCGGCGTCCCGGACGAGTGGCTCCCGGCAGAACCGGGGCTGCCGGACGCCGCTGCCCACCGCCGCGCCTACGTCGACTACATCGAGCGCCGCCTCGCGGCGCCGCGCGCGTTCGTGGAGGAGGCCGATCGTGGGCGCCTCGCCGCGTAGGTCCGCGAAGGAGGCCCCGTCCCGGGAACCGGCAGCCGCCCCCGACCCGGCAGTCGCCCCCGCCCGTGCGCGGGGCGCGCTCGCATCCGCGCGCAGCCCGTTCGCCTACGTGGTGCTCCGGGTGGTCCCCCGCGTCGAGCGCGGCGAGTACATCAACGCCGGCATCGTGCTCTGGTCCCGCCCGCTGCGGTTCCTGGGGGCGCGCGCCCACCTGGACGCCGCCCGCCTGGCGGCCCTCTCGCCCGACTGCGATGCGGACGAGGTGCGCGCCCAGCTCGACGCGATCGTCCGTGTCGCCGCCGGGGACGCGTCGGCCGGCCCGATCGCCCGGATGGCGAAGCCCGAGCGCTTCCACTGGCTGGCCTCGCCGAGCAGCACCGTCGTCCAGCGGTCGGAGGTCCACACCGGGCTCACCGACGATCCCGCCGCGACACTCGGACACCTGTTCGACGAACTCGTCGCCACGCCGGCCTGCGACGCGCCGGGCGGCCCTGCATGACGGATCGCGTCCGCACGACGGGTCGAGTGCGCGCGACGGAGTCCGGGGTCCCGATCACGGCGGCCGTCTTCGACCTGGGCGGCGTCCTGATCGACTGGGATCCGCGCCACCTGTACCGGCGCCTGTTCGCCGGCGACGAGGCGGCCATGGAGCGATTCCTGTCGGAGGTGTGCACCCCGGAGTGGAACGCCCGGCAGGACGCCGGGCGTCCGTGGGACGAGGCGGTGGCCGAGCTCGCGTCCCGCCACCCGGAGTCGCGCGACCTGATCGTCGCATTCGACCGCCGCTGGGAGGAGATGCTCGGCGGGCCGATCCGCGGGACCGTGGACGTCCTGGGCGAGCTGCGCGGCGCCGGTCTCCCGATCTATGCGCTCAGCAACTGGTCCGCCGCCAAGTTCCCGATCGCCCGCCTGCACTTCGCGTTCCTGTCGTGGTTCGACGACATCGTGATCTCCGGCGAGCTCGGCACGATCAAGCCGGACCCGGCGATGTTCCGCGCGCTGCTGGATCGCCACGGGCTCGAGCCGTCGACGACCGTGTACGTCGACGATTCCCCCGCCAACGTCGCCGTCGCTGCGGCACTGGGCATGGTCGCGCTCCGCTTCGCCGATCCCGCGACGCTGCGGCACGACCTCGTGCGACTCGGGCTGCCGGTGGCGGCCCGGCCCGCGTAGATGCACGACGGCCGCCTCCACGGGCGGCGCCGTGGCTATGATCGGGAAGGGCCGCCCGACCGGGGCGGCCCTTCCCGACGATCGAGCACAGGAGCGGCACGAGTGGCGATCAGCGCGACGTCCGTCGTGGGGGAGTGACAGGGCGGCTGCGTGTCGGCGTCGCCGGCACGGGGTTCATCGGCGAGACCCACCTGGCGGCCTGGACGGCCGAGGGGATCCCGGCCGTGGTCTACGACGTGGACGAGGCACGCGCCGCCGGCCTGGCCGCGCGGTTCGGTGCCCGGCCCGTCACGACGCTCGAGGCGCTGTTCGACGCCGTCGACGTCGTCGACGTCTGCACGCCGACGCATCTCCACGCCGGGATCGCGGTCGCGGCGGCCCGGGCGGGGCGCCACGTCGTCTGCGAGAAGCCCATGGCCCGGACGCTCGCGGACGCGGAGGCGATGGTCGAGGCGGCCTCGGCGGCGGGCGTGCGCCTGCTGGTCGGCCACGTCGTGCGCTTCTTCCCCGAGTACGTCGCGGCGCGCGACGCGGTCCTCGCCGGTGCCATCGGCGATCCGGCGGTCCTGCGGCTGACGCGCTCCAGCTTCCGGCCGCGCCAGCCCGCGGGCCACTGGTTCTTCGATCACGCGAAGTCGGGGGGGATCGTCCTCGACCTGATGATCCACGACCTCGACTACGCGCGATGGGTGGCGGGCGAGGTGGCCACCGTGCAGTGCCGCTCGGCCGGCGTGGAGCGGCCGGAGGCAGGGATCGACCACGCCATGGCGATCCTGACGCACGAGTCCGGGGCGATCAGCCACGTCTCGGCGTCCTGGGCGTACGCGCCGCCCACCTTCCACACCGCCTTCGAGATCGCCGGGTCGCACGGCCTGATCGAGCACGACTCCGCGCTCACGGCACCGATCACCCCGTCGCTCCTCTCCGGGACGGACGCGGGCGGCACCACGGCCCTCGCCGACACGTCGCTCAACGGCGACCCGTTCCGCCTGGAGCTGGCGGCCTTCGCCCGATCCATCCTCGACGGCACGCCGACGCGGACCAGCGCCCGGGATGCCCTCGAGACGCTGCGCGTGGCGCTGGCCGCGGACGAATCCGCGCACCAGGGCGGGCGCGTGGTGCGGCTCGAGCGAACGGAGGCAGCGTGATGGCCGGCGACGAACGAAGCGTCCGCATCGGCGTCCTCTCGATGGAGCACGTGCACGCGGGCGCCTACGTGCCGCTGCTCGCGGCCATGCCCGGCGTGGACCTCGCCGGCATCTGGGATGCGGACCCGTCCCGGGCGTCATCCGCGGCGGCCGGCGCGGGCACGACCGGCTTCGACTCCGTCGGCGCGCTGCTGCGCGAGGTCGACGGCGTCGTCATCACGGCACCCAACGCCGAGCACCGCGCGCTCGTGGAGGAGGCGGCATCGGCCGGCGTCCACGTCCTCTGCGAGAAGCCGCTCGCGACCACGGTCGACGACGCGCGCGCCATCGTGGATGCCTGCGAGCGGGCCGGCGTCCTCCTCATGACGGCGTTCCCGTCACGCTGGAACCCGGCCCTGCGCTCGCTCCGTTCGACGATCGAGGCGGGTGGTCTCGGCGACGTGGTGTGCATGGAGGGCGTCAACACGGGCGCGATGCCGGACCTGCACGCCGCCTGGTTCGTCGACCCTGCGCGATCGGGAGGCGGCGCCGTCACCGACCACGTCGTGCACCTGGCCGACCTGTACCGGTGGATGCTGGGGGCCGAGGTCGTCGAGGTCTACGCCGTGGCGAACCGGATCCTGCAGGAGCGCTTCGACCGCGTGGAGACCGGCGGCCTCGTGTCGCTGCGCTTCGCGAACGGGGCGTTCGCGACGATCGACTGCAGCTGGAGCAAGCCGCGCTCGTACCCGACGTGGGGCGGCCTCTCGATCGACGCGATCGGCACGGGCGGGGCGATCCGGGTCGACGCATTCCGCCAGCGGCTGGCCGTCTACGGCACGCGGGAGGCGGGGATCTCGTGGCCGGCGTGGGGACCGGACGCCGACCGGGGCATGCTGGAGGAGTTCGTGGCGGCCGTGCGCGACCGGCGTCAGCCGGCCGTCAGCGGCCTGGACGGGTTGCGCGCCGTCGAGATCGTCGATGCCGCGTACCGGTCGATCGCCGCCGGCGAGCCGGTGAGGCTGGCCCCCGCCTCAGCGTGAGGCCGGGCCCTCGTGCGGGCGGGCCGGCCTCACGTGCGAGCCGGCCGATCCGTCGCGCGCCCCGGCCGGTCGGTCGGGCGATCCGAGCGCCTCCCGGACGATCCGCGCCTCGGCCGCGCGGTGCGCCGCGTGGTAGCCCTCGGCGGGCGCCGAGCGCTCGGGGCGCGAGACCTCCAGGATCGGGATCCGCTCCGGGACGACCGCCCGCAGTTCGGGCACGATGAACTTCCGCGCTCCCATGTTGCGCGGCTCCTCCTGCGCCCAGACGACCGTCTCGAGCGCGCGGTACCGGCGGAGCACCTGGCGCAGCTCCCGCGCGGGGAACGGGTAGAGCAGCTCCACGCGGACGACGGCCGTCTCCGGTGCGGACGCGGCGACGTCCGGAGCGGTCAGCTCGTAGTAGAGCCGGCCGCTGCAGAGGACGACGCGCCGGACGGCGTCCCGATCCCCGACGCGCGCCGGATCGTCGAGCACCGGTTCGAACGCGCCCCCGGCGAGCTCCCGGACCGTCGACGTGGCGGCGGGAAGGCGCAGGAGTCCCTTGGGTGTCATGAGGACCAGCGGGCGCACGACGCTCCGGAGCGCCTGGTCGCGAAGCAGGTGGAAGTACTGCGCCGGCGTCGTGCAGTTCGCGACGCGGATGTTGCGTTCCGCGCCGAGGGCGAGGTAGCGCTCCAGCCGCGCGCTCGAGTGCTCGGGTCCCTGGCCCTCGTAGCCGTGCGGCAGCAGCAGCACCAGGCGCGAGGTCAGGCCCCACTTCGCCAGGCCGGCGATGATGAACTGGTCGATGATCACCTCGGCGGCGTTCGCGAAGTCGCCGTACTGCGCCTCCCAGAGCACGAGCGCGTCCGGCGCCTGCACCGCGTACCCGTACTCGAACCCGAGGCACGCGTACTCCGACAGCGGCGAATCGTGCAACTCCAGCGACGCCCGTGCGCCGGGCAGCGCCGCGAGGGGCGTGTGGCGTCCGCCGGTCCGCGCATCGTGCAGGACGAGATGCCGCTGGCTGAACGTGCCGCGCTCCGTGTCCTGCCCGGTGAGCCGGATCGGCACCCCGTCGAGGAGCAGCGACCCGAGCGCGAGCTGCTCGGCGTGCCCCCAGGCGATCCGGCCGCCCGGGGCGAGCGCCTCGCGCCGCCGGTCGAGCTGGCGGACGAGCTTCGGGTGCACCGTGAACCCCTCGGGCCAGGCGTGGAGCCGCTCGTTGATCGCGCGCAGGGTCTCGACCGGGACGGCCGGGATCGCGGCCGGACGGGCGGGTTCCGGGCCGTCCGGCCGCGCCGGGACCGGGGTCGCGTCGCCCGGGCGTGCGGTGCCGTCTCCCGCGCCGGCGGCGCGCCGCGGCGGCTTCGGGAGGCGTTCGCGGATCCCGGCCAGCCGTCCCTCGGCCTCCGCCAGTGCCGCCTCTCCCGTCGCCGCCTCGACGCTTCCCTCTGCGGCGAGGAGCGCGAGGTAGCGCGCCCGGACCGTGGGGTGCGAGGCGATCCGCTCGTACTGCAGCGGTTGCGTGTATGCGGGCTCGTCCTCCTCGTTGTGCCCGCGCCGGCGGTACCCGACGAGGTCGACCAGGACGTCGCCGTGGAAGAGCTCGCGGTAGGCGACCGCGAGCCGGATCGCTGAGAGGCAGGCCTCGGGATCGTCGGCGTTCACGTGGACGATCGGCACGTCGAACCCCTTGGCCACGTCGCTCGCGTATGCGGTCGACCGGCCGGCCGCCGGGTCGACCGTGAAACCCAGCTGGTTGTTTGCGACGACGTGGATCGTCCCGCCGGTCGTGTAGCCCGCCAGCCGGGCGAGGTTGAGCGTCTCGGCCACCACGCCCTGCCCGGCCAGCGCCGCGTCGCCGTGGACGAGCACGGCGACGGCGCGGCTCGTGTCCCGCGGGGCGCCCGTCGCGTGCCGGTCCGTCTGCTCGGCGCGGGTGCGTCCCTCGACCACCGGGTCGACCGCCTCGAGATGGCTCGGGTTGGGCGACACCGACACCCGGACCTCGCCCCCCGGAGCCTGGACCGTACCGCTCGCGCCGCGGTGGTACTTGACGTCGCTGGTCTCGTCCCCCGGGGCCTCGTCCGGCTCCGCCGAGGGATGGCCGCGCTCGAACTCCTCGAGGATGTTCGCGTACGGCACCCCGACCACGTGCGCCAGCACGTTCAGACGGCCGCGGTGCGCCATCCCGATCTCGACGGCGCCGGTCCCCGCGCGCGAGGCGAGCCCGACCAGCTCGTCGAGCATGGGGACCAGCATGTCGAGCCCCTCGATCGAGAACCGTTTCTGGCCGAGATAGGCGCGCTGGAGGAAGAGCTCGAACGCCTCGACGGCCGTGAGCCGGTCCAGGAGGCGCAGGCGCTCGTCGACCGGCGGGCGCGTCCGGAAGTCGCCCGACTCGATCGCGCGCCGGAGCCACGTGCGCTCCTCCACGCTCGAGATGTGCTCGACCTCGAAGGCCATCGTCCCGCAGTACGTGCGCCGGAGCTGCGGCAGCACGTCGGCGAGCGCCTGGCCGGGCACGAAGACGCGCAGCACCGACGCGGGGATGCGCGCGAGGGCATCCGGCGCCAGCCCCCAGGTGGCCGGATCGAGCGACGGGTCGCCCGGCGGATCCGACCCGAGCGGGTCGAGCCGTGCCGCGCGGTGCCCGAACTGCCGGAAGGAACGCACGAGCGCCATCGCGCCGGCGACGTCGGCGAGGGTCACGGGCGCGATCCCGGCGACCCCCGGGACAGGCCGCGGCGCCGCGGCCCCCGTCCTCGTCTGCCCCGGCCCGGCGGTCGGGCCGATGGACGCGCCGAGACTGCCGGCCGCGAGCTCGTAGAACCCGTCGGCGCCCTGCAGCAGCTCGTCGAGCGTGCGCAGGAACCGGCCGGACTCCGCGCCCTGGATGACGCGGTGGTCGTACGTGCTCGTGATCGTCATGACCGGGCCGGAGCCGGGATCGCGGATCGCGCCGGTCGCGATGATCGAGCCCTGCCCGGCCATCAGGCGCGGCACCGACGCGGTCGTGCCGAGCGTGCCCGGGTTCGTGAGGGTGATCGTTCCGCCGGCCAGGTCGTCGGGGCGCAGGGCCCCGGACCGGGCACGCTCGACGAGATCGTCGTACGCGGCCGCGAACTCGGCGAAGTCCAGGTCGGCGGCATCGTGCACGACGGGAACGACCAGGAACCGCGATCCGTCGCGCTGCTCGACGTCGACGGCGAGCCCGAGGTGCACGCGGCCCGGCTCGAGGCGGTGCGGCCGTCCGTCGATCTCGCGGTATGCCGAGGTCATCGCGGGGTGGACGGCGGCGGCCTGCGCCACCGCGTACGCGACCAGGTGCGTCAGCGAGAGCCGCCTCGGCGCGATGTGCGCGTTGATCGCGGCGCGCGCGTCCTGCAGGGCGGCGGCCGGCACGTCCCGGAAGGACGTCGCGGACGGGACGGACAGGCTCCGTTCCATGTTCGCGACGAGCCGTGCGCCGACTCCCTGGATCGGCACCTCCCGGGTGCCGTCGCGCAGCCCCGGACCCGCCGTCGCCACGAGCGACGTCGTCGCGTCACCCGGCGAGGTGCGATGGGCGGCCTCATGGGGGGCGTTCCCCCCGTCGTGCTCGATGCTCGTCACCTTGAGCGAACGAGCCTACCGGCAACCGCCGGATCGTGCCGGAACGGGCACCCGACGCCCGCCGCCGTCACGGACGACGTGCGGGAGCGCGCCCGGTCAGTCCTCCCGGGCGGGCTCCGCGAGCGCGTCGGCGATGCGGTGCAGCAGCCACACGGCCGTCCGGCGCGCCGCGATGTTCAGCAGCGCGCGGTCGACCGCGATGCCCAGCTCGCCGCCGGGAGGCGCGTACTCGCCCTCGAGCACCAGGGAGTCGGCCGTGCGGATCAGGCTGCCCGCGAAGACCGGGAAGAGCGGCGCGAGCGTCGCCGCCCGCCAGCCGATCGATGCCTGCCACCCATCGCGCGTCGGCTCGACCGGGCCGAGGTCGACGTATGCGGCCTTGCGGAACACGGGGCGATCGCTGCCGGAGAGGGCGGCCATGCCGAGGTCGACCTGGAAGTGCCGGATCAGCGGGCCTTCTGCCGCGTCGGGCGCCTCGATCCGCTCGCCGAGCCACGGCAGTTCCTCCTCCGCCATCCGCGCCAGGTCGGCGCCGGTCGCGGGGTCGGTGGGCTGGACGAGCCGGAGGTGGACCGTTGCCGGCTGGGTCAGCGCGAGGGACTGCGTGGTGAGCATGCGGGGATGCTCGCGCGTCCCGGGGCCCGCCGCAGCGGCCGGAGGACCGCGTTTCGGACGGTCCACGAGTCGGGACGGATCTACCCGGGCGGGTAGGTCCGCGCTCCTGGCCGGGTAGCCGGGGCGCACCGGCGCAGGCCCGGCCGCGGGCGGCGGACGTCGCGGATCAGGACGCGATGACGGCCCCCAGGGCGTCGACCACGCGGGGCAGGTTCGCCCGCGTCAGGCCGGCCACGTTGATCCGGCCGGCCCCGACCACGTACACCCCGAACTCCTCGCGCAGCCGGCCGACCTGTTCGGGCCGAAGCCCCAGCAGGGCGAACATCCCGCGCTGCCCGCGCAGGGGCTCCCAGTCGCCCGGGACCCCGGCCGCCTGGAGGGCGTCCACCAGTTCGGCGCGATTCGACCGGATGCGAGCGCGCATGCCGGCCACCTCGTCCTCCCACCGGGCCCGGAGCTGCGGGTCGCACAGGATCGTCTCGACGACCGCCGCGCCGTGGGCGGGGGGATTCGAGTAGTTGGCGCGGATGGCGATCTTCACGTGTGTCAGTGCCGACTCCGCCCTGGCGGGTTCTCGCGCCACCACGGTGAGCGCGCCGACGCGTTCCGCGTAGAGCGCGAAGTTCTTGGAGAAGCTCGAGCAGACGAGAAACTCGAGGTCCGGCCGCGCCAGCGCGTCGACCCACGCCGCGTCCTCGCGGAGCCCGTCCCCGAATCCCTGGTACGCGAAGTCCACGATCGGGAGGAGGCCGCGCTCGACCGCCAGGTCGGCGATCGCCCGCCACGTCGCCGGGTCCGGGTCGATTCCCGTCGGGTTGTGGCACGACCCGTGGAGGACCACGACGTCCCCTGCCGATGCCCCCCGCAGTGCGGCCAGCAGCGCCCCGGCGTCGAGGTGCCGGCCGCTCGCGTCGAGGTACGGATATGTCCGCACCTCCATGCCGGCGAGCGTGAAGAGCTGGGTGTGGTTCGGCCAGGTCGGCTGGCTCAGCCAGACCGTCCGTGGGTTCCCCGCCTGGACGAGGAAATCGGCGGCGACCCGCAGCGCGCCGGTCCCGCCGGGCGTCTGGGCGGACACTGCGCGGCCGGACGCGACCGCCTCGTGGCCGGCCCCGAAGACGAGAGAGCGCACCGCGTCGCGGTAGCCGGGACGGCCATCGATCGGGAGGTACGTCCGGGAGGGATTCGCGTCCACGAGCTGCCGCTCCGCGGCCTGCACCGAGGGGAGCACGGGAGTCGTCCCCGTCTCGTCGACGTACACGCCGACCGCGAGGTTGGCCTTCGAGGGGCGCGGATCGGCGCGGAAGGCCTCGCTGAGTCCCAGGATCGGATCGGGCGGAGCGGGCGAGAGGGCCCGGGCGGGCAGTGGCATGGCGTGACTCCGGGTGGGCGGCAGGACGAGACGAGTGGGGTGACTCTAGCGGACCGGGCCCGAGGCCGTCGCGGGCATCGAGCCGTCCATGCCGACTGGCCCTGGCGTTGCCGGCCGGCCCAGCTCGTGCCGGCGGCCCCTGTCGGTGCCGGTAGCCGGCCCCGGTGCCGGCGGCCCCTGTCGGTGCCGGTAGCCGGCCCCGGTGCCGACACCCTGCCGGTGCCCACCTGACGATCGGCCGCGCGGGACGGGCCGGGAGACACTGGGAGGACGAGGGCCCACGGTCGAGGATGCTGGTGGTCCGCGAGAGACCGCAGGCATGGGGTGCGGGCCGAACGGAGGAGGCCGTGGTCCTGCCTCGTTCCGGGGAACCCTCGACGGCGAGCGCGCCCGCCCCGCTGGGCGCCGACGACCTCGCCGCGCTGCTGCGACTGGCCCGTGCCGCGGTCGAGGCCTCGGTGCGCCGCGAACCCGGGCAGGCGCCCGATCCGCGCGAACTCCCTCCCGCCGTCCTGGGCCCGGCGGCGGCATTCGTGACGCTCCACGAGCACGGGATCCTGCGCGGGTGCATGGGCCAGCTCGACTGGGACCGCGCCGCGTGGGAGAACGTGATGCGCGCCGGCGGGATCGTCGCCCGCGACGACCCGCGGTTCATGCCCGTCACTCCCGAGGAGATGCCGGCGATCCGCCTCGAGGTCTCGGTGCTCGCCCCGCCCGTCGAGCTCGCGGACGCGTCGGAGTTCGTGGCCGGGCGCGACGGCATCATCGTGCAGCGCGGGGGCCGCCGCGCGTTGCTGCTCCCACAGGTGGCCGAGGAGCTGGGCTGGGACTCCGCGGCGATGCTCGACGCCGTCTGCGAGAAGGCCGGCCTGGCCCGCGATGCGTGGCGATGGCCGGGCACGCGCCTGTTCGCGTTCCGTGCCGTGCGCGCCTCGGAGGCGGGATTCGCCGGCTGAGCGGTCCGCTTCGCGACCCCGCACGTGGAGTAGTCGATCCGTCGTAGCGGGCATGACCCGATCTGGCGCCGCGCCATGGCCCGACCGGGTGGTGTGCGAGCTCGTTCCGTGTGGGATGGTCGCCCATGACGAACTGGCGAACGCGACGCCCCTGCATGGCCGTCGTCCCCTGAGCCGACGGCCCGTACCGCCGCCGATCCTCCCCGGCCCGGGACCGATCGTATCGATCGCTCCGCGTGCCGCACCCGCGAGGTGCCCTGTTGTCGTCCCGGTCGGACGCGAGGAGAGCAGGACCGCGGGTCCGCCTTCCGCCGGCGGACCGCGGCGAGGCGCTGCTCGCGGAGTCCCCGCTCCCGACTGTCCTCCTGGCCCGGGAGGGGAACATCGTCTTCTGGAACCGTGCCGCCGAGAACCTCTTCGGCTGGCGCGCCTCCGAGCTGCTCGGCCGTCCGGCGATGGCGATCGCACGGCCGGAGGGGCACGACGCCGTCACGGACGAGGCCGGGCGCGACGATGCCCCGATCGGGCGCGACGATGTCACGGCCGCTGCCGCGGACCTCGTGCGCCGCGTGGCGGCGGGCGAGACCCTGGACGGGGTAGAGGCCCGCTGGCCCCGGAAGGACGGGGGCGAGGTCGAGGTCGCCATCTACGCCGGCGCGCTCTCGGAGCGGCTCGGCGGAGGGCGGGCGATCCGGTTCGTGGATCTCAGCGAGCGTCGTCGCCTCGAGGCGGCCGGCCGGGAGGAGGCGACCCGCAGGCGGCTGCTCGCCGAGTTCCTGGATGCTGCGACCCGGGCGACGGACGCGCGCGCCGTGACCGACCAGCTGGCGGCCCGCAGCGCCGACGCGCTCGGCGCCGCGTGCATGATCTTCGACGCGACCGACGACGGGCGATTCCTCGAGGTGATCGGCCTGGCGGGCCGCACGCCCGACGAGGCACGGGTGCTCCGCGAGATGTTCGCCGCGCAGCGCTGGCGGGTCGGGGAGGGGATGGCCGGCGCCGCGTTCGAGTCGGGGGAGCCGATCTTCCATGCCTGGTTCTCACCGGGCGAACGGGCCGCATACCTCGTCGCGCTCCCCCCGGACCGCCGGGCCGCGATGGCCTCGCTCGACATGCGGGCGGTCATCGCCGTCCCGCTCGTCGTCGACGGCGAGCGCGTCGGTGCCCTGACGCTCGCCCGGTTCGGGCCGGACGCGCGTCCCTTCGGAGAGGCGGATCGCGATTTCGCCATCGACCTGGCGCACCGCGCCGACGTCGCCCTGGCACGCCTCGAGCTGCTTGCGGCGCGCGAGCGCGACGCGCGGACGCTCCAGACGATGTTCGACGCCTCCCCCCTCCCGACCTACCTGCTGGCGCCGGACGGCACGGTCGAGCGCTGGAACCGGGCCGCGGAGCGCCTGTTCGGGTTCACGGCCGCCGAGGTGGTCGGGCGGTTCCCGCCGACGATCTCGGAACGGGAGCGCGACGTCTCGCAGGACGTCTTCTCGCGCGTGCAGCGCGGCGAGATCGTCGACGGCGTTCCGGCGCGGCGCCTTCGCGGGGACGGGTCGGAGGTCGAGGTGCTGCTCTACGGCGCCCCCATCCGCGGCGACGCGGGCGAGACGCGTCTCCTCGGGATCTACGCGGACATGACCGAGCGCAACCGGCTGGAGCGGCAGCTGCGCGAGACCACGCAGACGCTCTCCGCCATCCTCGATGCGTCGCCGCTCGCGGTCATCGCGGTCGACGAGCGGATGCGCGTGACGTACTGGAGCCGGGCCGCGGAGTCGCTGTACGGGTGGCGGGCGGACGAGGTGCTGGGCGAGCCGCCCCCGACCGCGCCGTCGGACGATCCGGGGCTGCTCGAGGCCACCTTCGCCCGGGTCAGGCGGGGCGAGAACGTCGTCGGCGAGTCGCGGCGGGCCACGAAGGACGGTCGGCCCATCGACGTGCTGGTCCACGTGGCGGCGCTGCGGGATTCGGCCGGCAACCTGCTCGGGGCCATCGGCGTCCACGAGGATGTCACCGAGCGGCGGAGGCTCGAGGCGGAGCTGCTGCAGGCTCAGAAGATGGAGACCGTGGGCCGCCTGGCAGGCGGAGTCGCCCACGACTTCAACAACATCCTCACCGCGATCATCGGCTACTCCGACCTCGCGCGGGCGACCACGATGCAGGCCGAGCTCCACGCGGCGCTGGACACGATCCGGGCTTCGGCCGAGCGCGCGGCCGGGCTCACCCAGCAGCTCCTGGCGTTCAGCCGGCGACAGATGCTGCAGCCGCGCGTGGTCGAGGCGAACGACGTGCTGACCGGCATCGGCGACATCCTCCGGCGGCTCATCGGCGAGGACATCGATCTGCTGATGGCGCCCGACCCGGACGCCGGGTCACTCCGCGTCGATCGCACGCAGCTCGAACAGGTGCTGCTGAACCTGGCCGTGAACGCGCGCGATGCCATGCCCGCCGGCGGGCGGTTGGTGATGGGGACCGGGCGTGCGCGGATCGACGGCGACCAGGTTCACATCGAGATGCCGCCGGGCGACTACGTCGTGATCTCCGTCACGGACACCGGCGTGGGCATGGACGAGGAGACCAGGGCGCACATTTTCGAGCCGTTCTTCACGACGAAGCCGGTGGGAAAGGGCACCGGGCTCGGTCTGTCGACTGCGTACGGCATCGTCCGCCAGTCCGGCGGCTACATCTGGACGTACTCGGAGCCGGGTCGCGGCACCACGTTCAAGCTGTACTTCCCGAGGTCCGGCGCGGACGGCACGCCTGCTTCACGTCCCGAGCCGCCCCGGCCCGCGGGGCGCGGGCGGGTGCTGCTCGTCGAGGACGACCCGACGCTTCGCGAACTGGCGCGGGTCGTGCTGATGCGCGGCGGCTTCGAGGTGCACGAGGCGGCGGCGCCGACCGAGGCCATCGCGCTCGCCGGCGAGCTCGGGGACGCGGCGCTCGATCTGCTCGTGACCGATGTCGTGATGCCCGGGCTGACCGGCGTGGACCTGGCGCACCGGTTGCGCGAGGCGCGGCCGGGGCTGCGCGTCCTGTTCATGTCGGGCTACGCCGAGGACGTCGTGCACATCGGGGGTGCCGTTTCCAGCCGGTTCCTCGCCAAGCCGTTCACGCCGGACTCGCTCCTGCGGGCGGTCGATGAGACGCTCGCGGCGCCGTCCGAGCCCGTCTGACCGCCACGAGCGCCTGTACTGGGCGAGCGTCCGACCGGGGCGCCTGACCGGGTCGAGCGTCCGATCGGACCCGGGCCGCTGTCAGCGCCCCGGCTCGGGGAGCAGCCCCAGGTACCGGATCCCCTCGCGCGGCTCCGCCATCCACGTCGCGACCGTCTCGCGCCACGCGAGGTAGTGGGCCGTCTCCCGGTGCGCCCGGGCCGAGTCGGCGTCCACGTACGCCTCGTAGAAGACGAACCGCGTCGGGTCGTCGGCCGACTGCAGGATGTCGAAGCGCAGGTTCCCGGGCTCGCGGACCGAGCCCTCGTGGTTCGCGCGCGTGGCCGCGATGAACTCGTCGAGATGCTCGGGGCGCACGTGGACGTAGACGAGCGTGACGTGCATCGATCTCCTCCCGGCCGACCGCTCCCGGCCGACCGCTCCCGTTCGATCGCGCCGGGTGCCCGCGGCGCGCGACGCCCTCCGGCTACTCGGCCGGCAGCCGCCGCTCCTCGAGCGGCACGTCCCAGTGGGCGTCGAGCAGCTCGAAGCGGCGCCGCTCCTCGGCGCGGAACGTCTCCTGGTCCGGGTACAGCCGCTTCGCGATGGCGGCCTCCGAGTGCTCCTCCATCGCCGCCCAGTCGCGGTACGTGATGGTGACCATCAGGTCCCAGTCCGCGCGCCCGTCGCCGTGGAAGCGTGGCTGGTACATGCGCACGTCGAGCATGCGCCCGGTCTTCACCTGCTCGCGCAGGATCGGCCAGTGGTTCCGCAGGAACAGCTCGACCCACTCGTCGTGGTGGCCCCACCGGATCCGGTAGAAGTACGCCGCCGTGATCGCCTGGTTCGCCATGCACCGACCCCCGTGACTGTCGATCTGCCGCGGCCGACCGTACCACGGCTGGGCGCGTCCGCGGCGCGTGCGGTCCCGATCCCCGCGGGTGAGCGTCCGCCGGGCGGTCGGCTACTGCGACCACTCCGTGGGCGTCCGGTCCCAGCGGTGGCCGCGCAGCCGGGCGACGAGGTCGGGGTCCAGGGGGCCGTGCTCCGCGGCGTCCGCGTTCTGTGCCACGCGCTCCGGGCTCCGCATGCCCGGGATCACGGTCGAGACGTCCGGGTTCGAGAGGATGAAGCGGAGTGCCATCTCGGGCATGGACATGCCGGCGGGGACGAGCGGCCGGAGCGCGTCGGCGTGGGCCACGCTCTCGCGCAGGTTCTCCGGCACGAAGTACGTGTTGCGCCAGTCACCGTCCGGCCAGCGGGAGTCGAGCGTCAGGGTCCCCGTCAGCGTGCCCTCGTCGAACGGCACGCGGGCGATGACGGCCACGCCGAGTTCCCGGCAGGCCGGGAAGAGCTCGTCCTCCGGCGCCTGGTCGAAGACGTTGTAGATGACCTGCACCGCGTCGATCAGGCCCGTGCGGAGCGTGCGCAGGACGTTTGCCGGCTCCCAGCGGTTCACGCTGACCCCGATCGCGCGCACCAGCCCCTCGCGGCGCAGGTCGTCCACCGCCCGCTGCCAGCGCGCGTCGTCCGCCCAGTCGTCCTCCCAGACGTGGAACTGCAGCAGGTCGATCGTCTCGGCGCCCAGGTTCGCCAGGCTCCGTTCGGCGTACTCGCGGATGTAGGCCGGCGGGAACGCGTCGTCCAGCGCCTCGCCGCGGGACGAGGGCCACCGGCGGTTCTTCGGCGGCACCTTGGTCGCCGCGTGGAGGTTCCGGCCGCTGTTCGCGCGCAGCAGCTCGCCGAGGAGCCGCTCGCTGTGCCCGTCGCCGTATGCCCAGGCCGTGTCGAAGAAGTTCACGCCCCGATCGACGGCCGCCTGCAGCGCGGCCCGCGACCGGTCGTCGTGGGAGCCGGTCCAGCCGCCCATGCCCCACATCCCGTAGCCGAGCTCGCCGACCTCCCAGCCGACCCGCCCGAACCGTCGCGTGCGCATCCGATCCTCCTCTCCGTGCCCGATGCCGGCCCCGGAGCCGGCGGTTCCCGGACCGTCGTCCCGGTTACGCGTGAGTCTGCACCCGATGGCGTGGTGCCCTGCCGGCGAGCGCCCGAGCGCTCGAGCGCCTACGCCCGCGACCGTCCCCGTGCCGCCCCCACGAGCCGCTGCAGGTCCTGCCGGAGCGACGACAGCGACCGCGGCATGCCGCGCAGGGAGACGAGGAACGTCAGGCGCGGCTGCACGGCGCGGAGCTCCACCAGCACGAGGTTCGCCACGCCGGCCGCGACCGGAGCCATCCGCTCCATCGCCGCGTGTCCGGCCGCGTCGTACGCCACCGTCGCGAGGGCCGTCCCCGGCACATCGCGCCGCGTGCCGCCCGCCGCCACGGCGGCTCGGATCGCCGCGCGACCCGTTCGATGGCGGGTGTCCGCCACCAGCCCCGCGCCGGACGGAGGCGCGTCCAGGTGCGCCCTGACGTCGAGCACGTCGCCCCGGCCCTGCAGCGCCCACATGATCCAGAGCGGGATCGCCTCGCGGGGCGCCATGCGCGCGGTCGCCACGACGGGGCCCGCCCCGCGGACGGGCGCCGGCGATTCGACGCGCACGATGCTCCGACCGGGGCGCTGGACGCGCGGGCGGCCGCCCGGCCACGAGAGCGCCTCGCGGAGCCCGGCCGTCAGCGCCGCCATCAGGCGCGCGTTGAGGATCGCGCCCACCGCGTATCCGCCCACCAGCAGGATCGCGAGTGCGGCGACGATCAGGGTTCCGTTGTCCATCCCGCCGCGCCGCCTCCTCGTCCCGCGCGCCCGCCGGTCGCCGCCCGGCCGTCGCGCGTGCCTGCCGCCGATCCCGGATCCCCCGGTCAACAGTAGCGTCCCGGGCCGCCCGCGGGTGGGCCGGCGGTACCGCGCCGCTATCCGTGGCTGCCGCGCGCGGACGCGATCGCGTCCACCGCCGCGGCGTTCTCCAGGCCCGAGAGGTCGCCGGGATCGGCGCCGAGGTAGGCGGCGCGGGCGACGCGACGCATGATCTTGCCGCTGCGCGTCCGCGGCAGCTCGGGGACCGGGATGACGGCCGCCGGGCGGAGCGGCTTGCCGAGGTCCGACACGATGCGCTCGGAGATCTCGCGCGTCACGTCCGCGTCCCCCGCCACGTCCGGCCGCAGCACCACGAGGACCACGACCGACTCGCCCTTGAGGGCGTCCGGCACGCCGATCGCGGCCGCCTCCACGACGGCCGGGTGCGCGCAGGCGGCCGTCTCGACCTCGGCCGGCCCCACCCGCTTGCCGGCCACCTTGAGCGTGTCGTCGGAGCGGCCGTGCAGGTACCAGTAGCCGTCCGGGTCGACCACGGCCCAGTCGCCGTGCACCCACGTCCCCGGCAGCCGGCGCCAGTAGGTGTCGAGGTAGCGCTCACGGTCGCCGCCCCAGAAGCCGCGGGTCATCCCCGGCCAGGGCGCGCGCAGCACGAGCTCGCCGACGGTCCCGCGCACGGGTGCGCCCGACGCGTCGACGACGTCGGCCGCCATCCCGATGCAGGGGCCGTTGAACGACATGGGCCGGATCGGTCGCAGCAGCGTGCAGCCCAGGATCCCCCCGCTCACCTCGGTGCCGCCCGAGTAGTTGACGATCGGCAGGCGCGAGCCGCCGACGACGCGGAAGTACCAGCGCCACGGGTCGGCGTTCCAGGGTTCGCCGGTCGAGCCCAGCACGCGAAGGGACCGCAGGTCGTGCGATCGCACGGGCTCTTCGCCGTGCACGAGGAGCGCCCGGACGAGCGTCGGGCTGACACCCAGGTGGGTCGCCCGGGCGCGCTCGGCAACCGCCCAGAGCCGGTCGGGTCCCGGCCAGTCGGGCGCACCCTCGTACAGGATCAGGCGGGCGCCGAGCAGCAGCGCGCCGCTGATCGCCCAGGGGCCCATCATCCAGCCGAGGTCCGTGAACCAGAAGAGCGCGTCGCCGGCCCGCAGGTCGAACGTGTGCGCGAGGTCCTGGGCGGCCTTGATCGGGAAACCGCCGTGCACGTGCACGGTCCCCTTCGGCACGCCCGTGGTGCCCGACGTGTAGATCACCATGTACGGCGTCTCGGGATCCGTCTCCGGGGTCTCCCGGAGCGGTGCGCTCCCGTCCGCCGATAGCTCCTCGTCCCACCAGCGGTCGCGCGCGGCCTTCCAGGGGAGCGCGCCGCGGCGACCGACCAGCCGCCTCACGACGATCGCGCGCTCCACGGACGGGGTCTCGTCGAGCGCCGCGTCCGCGACCTCCTTCAACGGCACGACCCGGCCGCGCCGGAGGAAGCCGTCCGCCGTGATGAGGTGCGTGGCCTGGAAGGCATGGAGCCGGGTCGCGACGGCGTGTGCCGCATAACCCGAGAAGATCGGCGTGAAGATCGCCCGCAGCTTCCCGAGCGCGAGCACCGCGACGACCGTCTCCGGCAGCATCGGCAGGAAGATGCCGACGCGCGTCCCCCGGCCGATCCCGTTGCGCGCCAGCATCGCCGCGGCCCGGTCGACGTGATCGCGCAGCTCGGCGTGGGTCAGCCGCCGGACGGCGCCGTCCTCGCCCTCCCAGGTGAGCGCCTCGCCGTCGGGGTCCGTCTCCGCCCGGGGTGCGGTCGCCGCCTGGGCATGGTTGAACGCCCCGCCGGTCCACCAGCGGGCCCATTCGATTCCGTCGCGCATGTCGAGGATCTGTCCCGGCCTGCGCTGCCAGGCCAGGCCGAGGTCGTCGACCGCGGTCCCCCAGAACCACCCGGGGTCGGCCACCGCGCGTGCCTGCAGCCACTCCAGGTCGTCGGCGCCGGGCGCGTCGAGGGCGCGCAGCAGCCTGGCAACCCTGCTCTCGACGAGCAGGTCGGGCGGCGGGCGCCACGCGGCATCGGGGACGTCACGCCCGAAGACCGCGCCGGATGGGGCCGAAGGATGCGCCATGCGATCACCTCGACGGGCTGCGCGGGGCCGGCGCCTGCCTGCCCGCGGGCGGACACTCTAGCGCGCGGCACGTTGCGGACGCGACGGCGCGGACCGCGGGCGGCCATGACGTCGGGGGCGGGCGTGGCGGCTCGCAAGGCCAAGGCCGGCCCGTCGTGCCGGCGCTGGTGTGCCGAGCGCCCGCGCCCGAGCGTCGCGCCCGAGCGCCCCTCCCGAGCGCGCCTCCAGAGCGCGCCTCCAGAGCCTCGCGCCCGAGCGCCTCCCGAGCGCGCCTCCCGGGTGTTCTTGCACGTGGCTCATCCTGGCGACCCGCCGGACCGAGGGCGCACGCATCGGCCGTCGTGCTCGTGCATCGGCCGCACGAGAACGACGCACCGGACCCCGGCGGGGTCGACCTCGTGCGCGACGCTCGACATTCCGACGTCGCGGGCCCCGAGCCGGGCGCCTGCCTGGTGTCGCTGCCGGGCCACGGTCGCCCATCTGGTCGCTTGCATGAGCCACATGCACGCCGCAGTCGGTTTCGCGAGCACCGCGCACGAACGCCGCGCACGAACGCTGGGCTGACCGACACAGCCTCTCCCGGGATCTCCGGGACGCACCGCCCCCGGTCAGGCCAGCTTCGCCTCCGCCACTGCGTCGCCGCCCTCGAGGACGATCCGCCGGAGCACCCGGGCGACCGCCGCGCGGCGGTACTCGGCGGTCGACCGGACGTCGTCGATCGGGGTGATCTCGCGCGCGACCACCCGCGCCGCCTCGTCCGCGACGTCGCGTGCCGGCACGCGACCCTCCAGCACCGCTTCCGTCTCGGGCGCCCGGATGGCGCGCTCGGCGACCGCACCGAGGGCGACCCGCACGTCGCGCCACGCCCCCGACTCGTCCGTCCGCCACGCCACCGCGACGGAGGCCTTCGCGATCGACTGTGCGCGCCGCGTCCCGATCTTGCGGAAGACGACGTGCCGGGCGGGAGGCAGCGGGACCCGCACGCCGACCACGAGCTCGTCGGGCGCGAGGGCGGTGCGCCGATAGCCGGTCCAGAAGGCTGTCGCCGGGATCGCCCGTTCGCCGCGCACGCTCTGCACCACGATCTCCGCGTCGGCGGCGAGGAGGAGCGGCAGCGTGTCGCCGGCGGGCGAGGCGTTCACCAGGTTTCCGCCCAGCGTCCCCCGGTTCTGGATCTGCACGGCGCCGACGCCGCCCGCCATCCGTGCGACGGCGGGCAGGTGCTCCCGGACCACCGGCGAGGCCCGCAGTTCCGCGTACGTCGTGAGCGCCCCCAGCACGAGACCCGATCCCTCGAGACGGATGCCGCGCAGCTCGTCCAGCGCCCACAGGTCGAGCAACGGCACCGACGGGTCGGCGGTCCCGGCCTCGAGCCCCACCATCAGGTCCGTGCCGCCGGCGATCGGACGGTACCCGCCCTCCGCCAGGCGGTGCAGCGCTTCCGGGAGGGTGCGGACGGCGACGAGGTCGGGCCGGCGCGCGTCGGCGGGCGGCCGGACGGGCACGCGAAGGGACGGCGGGGCCGTCGCGGGTTCGCCTGATGCCGGACGCTCGGGCGACGCGAACGGGGCGCCCCACGTCGGGGCCTCGGGCGGCTCCGAACGCTCGACCGGCACCTCCGCTCCCGCGGCGACCTGGATCGCCTCCACGATCTTCGTGTAGCCCGTGCACCGGCACAGGTTGCCCGCGATCGCCTCGCGCACGGCCTCGTCGGTGGGGGGCGTGCGGGATGCCAGGAACGCGGCCGCCGACGCGAGCATGCCGGGCGTGCAGAAGCCGCACTGCACGGCACCGCCCTGCAGGAACGCCTCCTGCAGCGCCCCGAGGCGCCCATCGGTCGCGAGCCCCTCGACCGTGCGGACGTCGCCGCCCGCCACCTGGCCGATCGGCACGAGGCAGCTGTTCACGACGCGCCCGTCGAGCAGCACCGAGCACGCGCCGCATTCGCCCTCGCCGCAGCCCTCCTTGGTGCCGGTCAGCCCCAGGTCGTCGCGCAGGACGTCGAGCAGGCGCCGGCTGCCCGGCCCCTCGGCGACGACGGGCACGCCGTTGACGGTGAAGCGGACCGCGGTGCCGATCGAGATCGTCATCGCGCCGCCTCCCGCCCACCGATCCCGGCCTCCCGCTCCCGGAGCGCGGCCAGGATCCGCTCGGGGGACGCGGGCAGGTCGTGGATCCAGGCGCCGGTCGCGTCCTGGATCGCCGCGACGACGGCCGGGGCAGGCACGTCCATCGGCAGCTCGCCCAGCCCCTTCGCGCCGTGCGGCGCACCGCTGAACGGCTCCTCCACCAGGATCGACTCGATCTCCGGCGCGTCCATCGACGTCGGCACGACGCAGGTGGCCAGCCGGTCGTTGAGCAGCCGTCCGCCGTCCACCCGCGCCTCCTCGATCGTCGCGTAGCCCACGCCCTGCAGCGTCCCGCCCTCGATCTGGCCCGTGGCGAGCAGCGGGTTCACGGCGCGGCCCACGTCGTCCGCCGAGACCACGCGCCGGACGGCCACCTCGCCCGTGTCGAGATCGACGTCCACCTCCGCCACCACGGCCGTCCATCCGTACGCCGGGTACGCGTCGCCCAGGTGGGACGGCTCGTCCCAGGCGATCCCCGGGTAGCCCGCGAACCGCTCGGTCACGCGCGTCGCGCCGTGCCCCCGCACGTCGTCGAGATACGACGCCGCGAAGGGCCTCCCGGTCCGTGCCTCCACCTCGGCCCGGAGCCGCCGGGCGGCCGTGACGAGCAGCCCGCCGACCACCATCGTCGTGCGGCTGGCGACGGTCGGCCCGCTGTTCGGCACGATCGAGGTGTCCGTGGGCGCCACGTGCACGAGGTCCAGGTCCACGCCGAGCTCCTCCGCCACGAGCTGCGGCAGCACCGTGCGCGATCCCTGCCCGATCTCGGTGGAATCCGTGTACAGGACGATCCGGCCGTCGGCCGTGACCTCGAGCGCCACGACGCTCGCGAGGTTGGCCTCGCCGGATCCCGTGAACCCGGCGCCGTGCCAGCCCAGCGCCACGCCGATGCCGTGGGCCAGATGCTCACGCCCGGCCCCGGCACGCCCCCGCGGGTCCGCCGCACTCGCTCGCTCCGGCGCGACGCCATCGCCGGCCCCGCGTGCCGCGCGTGCCCCGGCGGCGGCCGCGCGGACCTCCTCGAACCGGCTCGCCCCGACGGCTCGCTCGAGCACGGTCACCGCCGCGACGCTGTCGCGGAGGACCTGGCCCGTCGCGGTCACGTCGCCCACGCGGTAGGCCCAGCGTTCGCGGAGTGCCGCCGGCGAGATGCCCAGCGCCTCCGCCGCGCGGTTCACCTGCATCTCGGCGGCGAACTCGACCTGGGGCGCCCCGAAGCCGCGGAACGCGCCGCTGGGCGGGGTGTTCGTCATGACGGCGCGGGAGCGGATCCGGACGTTCGGGCAGGCGTAGGGCCCGCCGGCGTGGATCGTGCCGCGCGAGAGCACGACGTGCGAGAGCGTGGCGTACGCCCCGGCGTCCATCACGACGTCGACGTCCTGGGCCACGAGGCGGCCGTCGCGCGAGATGCCCATGCGGCTCCGGATGATGGCCGGGTGCCGCTTCGTGGTGGCGACCAGGTCCTCGTGCCGGTCGTAGATCATCCGGACGGGCCGGCCGCTGCGCATCGCGAGCATCGCGGCGTGGATCGCGAGCCCGGAGGGGAACTCCTCCTTGCCGCCGAACCCGCCGCCGGTCTCGGACTGGACGACGGAGAGATGGGCGTCGTCGAGGGCGAGGGCGCGCCGCAGCGCCGCGTGGACGTAGTACGGGCACTGCATCGAGCCGTGGACCGTCACGCCGCCGTCCTCGCGCGGCACGGCGAGCATCCCCTGCGTCTCGAGGTAGAGCTGCTCCTGGCGTCCGACCGTGTAGGTTCCCTCGATCACCAGGTCGGCTCCGGCGAGGGCCGCGTCCGGGTCGCCCTTCGCGATCTCGAAGTGCGCGAAGACGCACTCCGACGCCATCGGGTCGAGTACGGGCGGGAGCGGCTCGGTGCGCAGCACGACGTGGTCCCGGGCCGCCAGGGCCGTGGGCAGATCGGGCGCCGCGATGAGCGCGACCGGCTCCCCGACGTGCCGGACCTCGCCGATCGCCAGGACGGGCTGGTCGTCGACCGCGAACTGGACGACGTTGTCGCCCGGCACGTCCTTCGCCGTCAGCACGACGACGCGGGACCAGTCGAACGCTGGGTCGAGGTCGATGCCGAGGAGCCGCGCGCGGGGCTCGGTCGCGCGCACGGTGACGCCGTGCCACGTGCCCGCGAGCTCGAGATCGGCGACGTAGCGGGCCTGTCCGGTGAGCCGTGCCGTCGCGTCGCGCCGCGGCACCGAGCGGCCTGCGACGCGGCCCGCGAGCGGCGGGCGAGAGTCGACGATGGCGCGCGGTGCCACGCGCCGTTCGGTGGTGGGCATCGGGACCGACGATGCGTCCGCCGCGATGCCCCGGTCAAGGCCGCTTGGCACCGTGTTGCCGGGCACCTCCGCCTGTCGGGCGCAGCCGCATGTGACGCGGCAGTCCGGGTCGCAAGGCGCGTGGCATGGCCCGCCGGGGGGACAGGTGATACCGTCCGGCGCGGTGGACCTCGAACTGCCCCAGGAGCATCGGCTCCTGCAGGAGACGATCCGCGAGTTCTGCGACCGGGAGGTCGAGCCGGTCGTGGCCGACCACGAGCGCGCACGCCGGTTCCCGGCCGACCTCGTGCGCCGGATCGGTGAGATGGGCTGGCTCGGCATCCCGTACCCCGAGTCCGAGGGCGGCGCCGGCATGGACACGCTCGCGTACGCCGTCGCCGTCGAGGAGATCGCGCGCACCTGGGGCTCGCTCGCCCTGATCGTCGCCGCGCACACCAGCCTCGGCTCCGCGCCGATCCACCTGTTCGGCACGCCCGAGCAGAAGCAACGGTTCCTGGTCCCGCTCGCCGCCGGCCGCGTGCTCGGCGCGTACGGGCTGACCGAGCCCGGCGCCGGCAGCGACGCGGGGGCGACCCGCACCTCCGCGCGCCGGGACGGCGACGCGTGGGTCATCGACGGCGAGAAGCGCTTCATCACGAACGCCGGCCGGGCGGGCACGTACGTGGTGGCGGCACGGACCGGGACGCGGCCGGACGGGTCCGCGCAGGTCAGCGCCTTCATCGTGCCGGCGGATGCCCCGGGCTTCTCGGTCGGGCGGCTCGAGGAGAAGATGGGCCTGCACGCCTCGGCCACCGGGGAGCTGCACTTCGACGGTTGCCGCGTGCCGGCGGACCACCTGCTCGGCCGGGAGGGCGAGGGGTTCCCGCTCTTCCTGCAGGTGCTCGACGGCGGTCGGATCTCGATCGCCGCGATGGCGCTCGGGCTTGCGCAGGCGGCGCTCGAGGCGTCGACGACGTACGCGCGCGAGCGCGAGCAGTTCGGCCGGCCGATCGGATCGTTCGAGGGGGTCGCGTTCATGGTGGCCGACATGGCGACCGAGATCGCGGCGGCCCGCGGCCTGGTCCGGCGGGCGGCCTGGCTGAAGGACCGCGGGGGTCCGTACCGGCTCGAGGCGGCGCAGGCGAAGCTCTACGCGTCGGAGGTGGCGTCCCGGGCGACCAGCGCCGCGGTCCAGATCCACGGCGGATACGGATACGTGGAGGAGTACCGCGTCGAGCGGTACCTGCGCGACGCGAAGCTGACGGAGATCGGGGAGGGGACCAGCCAGATCCAGCGGCTCGTGATCGGCCGCGAGATCCTCGGCCTGCGCGTGGGATAGGTGCCGGGCGCTCCCCGGGCGCTCCCCGGGCGTTGCGGGGACCCGGGCGCCGCACCTGCGGGCCGCGCGGTCGCGCTCCGGCTACGATGCGACGGTGAACCGCCTCGGGCCGTACCTCACGAAGCGCGACATCCCGCTCTGGCTCGCGGTCGTCGGGCTGGGTTTCCTTGCCGTGAGCGGCGCGCTGTCGACGCTCCACGACGCGAGCCTCCTGCCGATCGTCGTGCTCATCGTCGGAATCGCGATCGTGGTGACCTTCGGGGGCCGCATCCTGGTGCGACGGCTGCCGTACACCCGGATCACCCGGGTCATCGTCGCGATCGTGGCGCTGGCGACCGTGATCATGCTGCTGCCGGTCTCGTCGGTCCTGTTTCCCGCGGCCGTCGCGCTGCTCGCCGTCGAGATGATGGCCGCCCCGCCGCGCGAGTGGAGCGCGCGGAACGTCCTGCCCGCACCGCCGGACGCGTCGAGGGACACCGGGGGCTTCGACTGGCCCGAGGAGCCGCGCCCGACGCGATAGCGCGCGGGACGGCATCCACGTGGGGGTACGTCCCCGGCGGCCGGCCGGGGCCCGGGCCTTCGCCGGAGTGCGTTCCTACTGCAGCGCCCTCCCCGTCTCCGGGTCCCAGCCGCCGGCCTGGCCCACCCTCGAGGAGAGGGGCCGGCCGAGCCGCCCGGAGATGAACCGGGCCGCCGCGAGCACGCCGCCGAGGTCGACGCCGTGCCCGATCCCGAGGCCGTCGAGCAGGTAGACCAGCTCCTCGGTCGCGAGGTTGCCGGCCGCCCCGGGCGCGTACGGGCAGCCGCCCGTGCCTCCCGTCGATGCGTCGAAGCAGCGGACGCCCGCCTCCAGCCCCGCCACCACGTTGGCGATCGCCATGCCGCGCGTGTCGTGGAAGTGGAGCGCGATCCGGCCGGCGGGAATCCCGGAGTCGAGGGCGTGGGCGAGCAGGGCGCGGACCTGCGTGGGGACCGCGACCCCGATCGTGTCGCCGAAGCACACCTCATCGGCCCCGAGCCGGAGCAGGCGCAGCGCGACGCGCACCGCGTGCTCCGGCGCGACGGCCCCGCTGTACGGGCATCCGAATGCGGTCGACACGTAGCCGCGGCGCCACCAGCCCAGCGCTCCCGCCTGGTCCAGCAGCGGCGCGAACGCATGGAGCGATTCCTCGACGCCCATCCCGATGTTGTGCCGCGTGAACTCGTCGGTCGCGGCGGTGAACACCGCGATCGCATCCGCGCCGGCGGCGCGCGCCCGATCGAGGCCGCGAGCGTTCGGCACGAGCACGGGATAGCGCACGCCGGCCGGGCGCGGGAGCGCGGGCAGCAGCTCGTCCGCGTCGGCGAGCTGCGGCACCGCGCGAGGGGCGACGAAGCTCGTCGCCTCGATCTCGCGCAGGCCCGCGGCCACCAGCAGCTCGATGAACTGCCGCTTGTCCGCGACCGGCACCGCGCGGGCCTCGTTCTGGAGCCCGTCCCGGGGCCCGACCTCGTAGATCCGCACCCACTCCCGGGACGAGGGGCCGCATGTGCCGACCCCCGCAGTGTCGATCGTCACGCCGGCCGCGCGCCGGGACCGGCGCCCTCGCCCCCGCCGATCACCGCAAGCGCCTGGCCGCCGCCGACCTGGTCCCCCGCCCGGACCAGCAGCTCGGTCACGACGCCGCCGTTCGGTGCGGTCACCGCATGCTCCATCTTCATGGCCTCCAGCGTCACCAGCACCTCGCCGGCTGCGACCTCGTCGCCCTCGACGACGTGGACCGCCAGGACGCGGCCCGGCATCGGGGCACGGACCTGGGCGCTCGAGCCCGCGTGCCCGGCCGCCTCCCGCGCGGCCCGGTCGACGTCCGGCGCCGGTGCCAGCCGGAACAGGACGCTGCGGCCCTCCACGTCCAGGTGGATCCCCCCATCGGCTGCCGCGCGCAGCCCATCCGCCTCGGGATCGGCATCATCGAGTGCGACGCGCACCGTGCGCTCCTCGTCCCCGGCGCGGATCCGTGCGGTCGCCACACCGTCGATCCGCCAGCCGGCCCGCCACGGATCGCCGGAGCGCGCTCCGGCCGGCGCCTCCGCCTCGCCCGACTGCGCTCCGGCCGGCGCCCCCGGGTCGCCGGCGAGCAGTTCGCGGGCCGCCCGTCGCCAGGCGGCCTCCGGGATCGCCGGCATCTCCCAGCCGCCCGGCGGGGGCCAGTGGCCGTCGATCGTGTCCGTCCGGGCCATGCCGTCGCGGACCACCGGCGCGCGCACGAGCCAGCGGAGGAAGCGCAGGTTGGTCGTCAGGCCGAGCACCACCGTCTCGTCGAGGGCCCGGGCCAGCAGGTCGAGCGCCCCGTCGCGGGTTGTCCCGCACGCTGCCAGCTTCGCGAGCATCGGGTCGAACCGGGCCGTCACCTCGTCGCCCGGCGAGATCCCGGTCTCCACCCGGACGCAGGCGCGCTCGGGCCAGAGGACGTCCGCCACCCGGCCCGTGGCAGGCAGGAACCCGGCCGCGGGATCCTCGGCGTAGATGCGCACCTCGACCGCGTGCCCATCGGGCCGGACGTCGGCCTGCCGGATGCCGAGCGCCTCGCCGGCCGCGATCCGCAGCTGGTCGGCCACCAGGTCGCGGCCCGTCACGAGCTCGGTCACGGGGTGCTCCACCTGGAGCCGCGTGTTCATCTCGAGGAACCACCATGCGCCATCGCCGTCGACCAGGAACTCGCACGTGCCGGCGGAGACGTACTCGACCGACGCCGCGAGCCGCAGCGCGGCCGACGCCAGGGCGTCGCGGACCGCCGGGTCGAGGTCCGGCGCCGGCGCCTCCTCGAGCACCTTCTGGTAGCGCCGCTGCAGGGAGCAGTCGCGCTCCCCGAGGTGCACGCCGTGGCCGAGCGCGTCGAACAGGACCTGGACCTCCACGTGCCGCCCGGAGGCCACGTGCCGCTCCAGCAGCAGCCGGTCGTCGCCGAACGCGGCGGCCGCTTCGCGACGCGCGGCCATGAGCGCGTGCGACAGGACGGCCCGGTCCGTCGCGACGCGCATGCCCTTGCCGCCACCGCCCCCGGCCGGCTTGACGAGGACGGGGAACCCGATCCGCTCGGCGGCCGAGAGGAGCGCCGCGTCCGATTGGTCGTCGCCGTCGTAGCCGGGCAGGACCGGGATGCCGAGGGACGCCGCCAGGCGGCGCGCGGCCGACTTGTCGCCCATCGTGCGCATCGCCCGGGGAGGCGGCCCCACCCAGCGGAGCCCGGCGTCGAGGACCGCCTGCGCGAACGCGGCCTGCTCCGAGAGGAAGCCGTATCCGGGATGGACGGCGTCGGCTCCCGACCGGAGCGCGGCGGCGACGATGGCGTCGGCATCGAGCAGGTCCAGGCCCGGATCGGCGTCCCGGTGCGGGAGCACCACGGGGATCGCCAGGCGCCGGCAGGTGCGCTCGATGCGCGCCGCGATCTCGCCGCGGTTCGCGACGAACAGGACGCGGATCGGGCCCTGCGCGGCCCGGGTGCTCGCCACGCCGGCATGGTAGTCGCGCCGCCGCCGGGAGGCGCCGTGGCGGCCCTGCGGCCGCGTCAGGTTCGTCTTCCCCGTCTCGCCGATCGAGGTGCGGCCGGCGGGCCCGGCGGGCCGTTCCCTCCCGCCGACCCCGGCGTCAGCCGATCGGCCGGCGGTACCGGAACGCGACGCCGATCGTGGTGAAGCCGACCACCAGCGCCACGACGTTGGGCACCACGATCGCTGCGTTCGCGATCGAGAGCCCGTAGGCTACCCACAGGGCGAAGCCGACGATCAGCACCCACAGGTACGCCATGGACACGTCCGCGGAGGATCGGCGTTCGACGATGCGACGGATCTGGAGCACGGGGCTCACGCCCATCAGGACGCCCCAGGCCGCCGCCAGGACAGCGAGTGCATCGAGCATGCTGCGACCGCACCGGCTGCGCTCGATCGAACGGGCCGTGCTCACTGGATCCCAGGAGGAGCGCCTGCACGGCAGCCGGCATTGTACGGAGCCCGGGACGCGGGCGGCAGCCCTCCCGGCACCCCCGGCGAACCCGGTGCGCGTCCCATGATCCTCGGCGTCGACCACGTCGTGATCGCCGTCCGGGACCTCGACGACGCTGCGGCCGCCCTTGGGAGGGAGCTCGGACTGGACGTGGCCGAGGGGGGCCATCACCTCGCGCTCGGCACGCGCAACGCGCTCGCGTGGCTCGGCGACAGCTACCTGGAACTGCTCGCCGTCACCGACCCGGCCCTCGCCGCCCGCTCGTGGATCGGGGCGCCGGCGCTGGCGGCGCTGGCGCGCGGGGGAGGCGTCGCGACGTATGCGCTCGCGTCGGACGACATCGCGGCGGAGGTGCGCCGGCTCCACGCCCGCGGTTCGAACCTGATCGGCCCGCTCCCGGGCGAGCGGCTCCGGCCCGACGGGCAGGCCGAGCGCTGGCAGCTCGCGCTCCTGCCGGAGCTGGGGCCCGACCGGCCGCCGTTCCTGATCGAGCACCTCGCCGGGAGCCCCGAGTGGCGCCCGGAGGCCCGGGACGCGCGTGCGCTGCAGCGGCATCCCGCGGGCCGCGTGCGGCTCTGCGGGCTCGAGGTGCCCGTGGGCGACCCCGACACGAGCGCCGCCGCCTATGCGGCCGAGATCGGGATCGCGCTCGCCGCCGGGCCGGCGCCGTCGTCGGGCCGGCGCGCCCGCATCGGTGGGCAGGCGGTCGCGCTGGTGGTCGCGCGCTCGATCGCCGGCGTGGCGACCGGGCCGGCCACGATCGCGCTCTCCTCCGACGAGGGCGGACGTCGCGCGGCCGACCTGCTCGGCTGCCGCTTCGTGATCGGGCCGGAGGCGGAACCTGCCTGACCCCCCGCAGGCAGCCCGGACCGGTCACATCCGGAAGACGCCGAACCGCGTCTCGGGGATCGGCGCATGCAACGCGGCCTCGATCCCCATCGCGAGCACCCGTCGCGTGTCGAGCGGGTCGATCACGCCGTCGTCCCAGAGCCGCGCGGTCGCGTACCAGGGCGAACCCTCCCGCTCGTAGGACTCGAGGATCGGTGCCTCGAACGCGTCGCGCGCCTCGTCCGACGGCCAGCGCCCGCCGGGGAGGGCCGCCTCGCGGACCGTGGACAGCACGCGCGCCGCCTGCCGGCCGCCCATCACGCTGATGCGGCTGTTCGGCCAGGACCACAGGAAACGCGGCTGGTAGGCACGGCCGGCCATCGCGTAGTTGCCGGCACCGAAGCTGCCGCCGGTCATCACGGTGAACTTCGGCACCTCGGCGCACGCGACGGCCGTCACGAGCTTCGCGCCGTGCTTCGCGATCCCGCCCGCCTCGTAGTCGCGCCCGACCATGAACCCCGCGACGTTCTGCAGGAAGACGAGCGGCACGCGCCGCTGCGCGGCCAGCTCGATGAAGTGCGCGCCCTTGACGGCCGACTCGCTGAAGAGGATCCCGTCGTTGGCGAGGATCGCGACGGGGTAGCCCTCGAGGTGCGCGAACCCGCACACGAGCGTCTCGCCGTACAGCGGCTTGAACTCGTGGAACCGGCTCCCGTCGACGAGGCGGGCGATCACCTCCCGGGCCTCGAGCCGGCCCGTCCGCGGGTCGGCCGGGATCACGTCGTACAGGCCCGCCGAACCGTCCGATCCCCCCGACCCGACCGCGGGCGGCTCCGGCGTCCGGCGTTCCCACGGCGTCTCCGGCGGCTTCCGCGCCAGGTTGGCGACGATCGACCGGCCGAGCGCGAGCGCGTGCTCGTCGTCGAGCGCCTCGTGGTCGGCGACGCCGCTGATCCGGGCGTGCACCCCGGCGCCGCCCAGCTCCTCGGGCGTCACGTCCTCGCCCGTGGCCGCCTTCACCAGCGGCGGCCCACCCAGGAAGATCGTGCCCGTCCCGCGCACGATCACGGTCTCGTCGCTCATCGCCGGCACGTACGCGCCGCCGGCCGTGCAGCTGCCCATCACGAGCGCGACCTGCGGGATCCCGAGCGCCGACATCCGCGCCTGGTTGTAGAAGATGCGCCCGAAGTGGTCGCGATCGGGGAAGACCTCCGCCTGGAGGGGGAGGTACGCGCCGCCCGAGTCGACCAGGTAGAGGCAGGGGAGCCGGTTCTCGAGTGCGATCTCCTGCGCGCGGAGGTGCTTCTTCACGGTCAGCGGGTAGTACGTCCCGCCCTTCACCGTCGCGTCGTTCGCGACGATCACGCAGGTCGTGCCCTCGATCCGGCCGATCCCGGTGACGATGCCGGCGGACGGGACGTCCTCGTCGTACACGCCGCCGGCGGCGAGCTGGCTCAGCTCGAGGAAGGCGGTGCCGGGGTCGAGCAGGCGGTCGATGCGCTCGCGGACGGGCAGCTTGCCGCGCGAGCGGTGTCGCGCGATCGATGCCTCGTCTCCGCCGGCGCCGCGCCCGGCGACCCGCGCCTGCCGGTCTCGGAGGTCCGCCACCAGGCGCCCCATCGCCTCCCGGTTCGCGACGGCGCGGGCCGAGGTCGGGTCGACGCGTGTCCGCAGCACGGCCATGGCCGGATCATAGCGGCGGGCCCGCGTGCTGCCATGCACGCGGCCCACGGCGCGGACGGGTGGCCGCGCGCCCCGGGGGTCGTCGCACGAAACGGGCCGGGCGGCCCTACCGGATACTGCGAATCCGTGACCAAATGGGGTGTCCGCGCGCGAGATTCGGAGGGCGAGGAGGGCGCCATGAGCACCACCGTGGGCGCATACCCGATGCAGGCGCCGGGGGATCCCGGCCAGAAGGGACTGCGGGGTGGTGTCCTCGGCATCGTCTCCAGCACGGTCATCGGTGTCGCGTCGACGGCTCCCGCCTACTCGCTGGCCGTCTCGCTCGGCCTGGTGACCGCCGCGGTCGGCCTCCAGTCGCCGGCCGTGATGCTCATCTCGTTCGTGCCGATGCTCTTCATCGCGGCCGCCTACTACTACATGAACCGGGCCGACCCGGACTGCGGCACGAGCTTCACGTGGGTGACGCGGGCGATGGGGCCGTGGGCCGGGTGGATCACCGGCTGGGCGATCATCGTCGCCGACATCGTCGTCATGGCGAGCCTGGCCGAGGTCGCCGCCGTCTACACGTTCCGCCTGTTCGACATCGATCCGGCCACCTTCGGCTCGCTGACGCTCCTCGGCCAGCAGGTCTCGCTCGAGACGGCATCGATCATGGGCCTCGGCATCCTGTGGATCGCCGTGCTGACCGCGATCTGCTACGTGGGGATCGAGGCCTCGGCGCGCACCCAGGTCGTCCTGCTGTCGGCCGAGCTCGCCACGCTCGCGCTCTTCTCGGTGGTCGCGCTCGTCAGGATCTACACGTCGACGGTCGAGGGCTCCGTCCTGCCCTCGCTCGACTGGATCAACCCGTTCGCGATCGCCGGGCCCGGTGCGCTGGCGGCGGGGATGATCGTGGCCCTGTTCATCTACTGGGGCTGGGACACGGCCGCCGCCGTCAACGAGGAGACGGCGAACAGCCATCTCACGCCCGGCCGCGCGTCGCTGCTCTCGACCGTGATCCTGCTCGGCACGTACGTGATCGTGTCGGTCGCGGCGCAGGCGTACCACGGCGCCGGGTTCCTCTCGAACCTCGGCGAGGAGGACGTGCTCGGCGCGCTGGCCAGCGACGTGCTCGGCACGCCGTGGGACAAGCTGCTCGTGATCGCGGTCCTCAGCTCCGCGGCGGCGTCGACGCAGACGACGATCCTGCCCACCGCGCGGACTGCCCTCTCGATGGGCGCGAAGGGCGCCCTGCCGGCGTACTGGGCGCGCGTCCACGAGCGCTTCCAGACGCCGACCTCGTCGACGATCTGGATGGGCGTCCTGTCGGTGGCCTGGTACGTCGCGCTCAAGCTCCTGTCGGAGAACCTCTTCCAGGACGCGATCTGGGCGCTCGGCCTGTGGATCGCCTTCTACTACGGCCTGACCGGGTACGCCTGCGCGATCTACTACCGCCACGTGCTGCTGCGGAACTGGCGCAACCTCGTGTTCATGGGGCTCGCCCCGCTGGCCGGCGGTGTCATCCTCACCTGGGCGTTCGCCCAGTCGATGCTCGACATGGCGAACCCCGAGAACTCCTACTCGGCGGTGTCCTGGTTCGGGTTCGGGCCCCCGCTCGTGATCACGGTGGTCCTCATGGTGGTCGGCATCGTGCTGATGCTGCTCCAGTACCTGTACCAGCCGGCGTTCTTCCGGCGAGCACCGGAGACCTGGACGGAGCCGCAGATGGCCTCGCCCGAGGAGCCCCTGCCGCTCGCCGACGGGCTGGCGTGACGGGCCGCCACGACGTTCGCTGCCGCGGGCGCGTGGCGCTCGCCGCGAGATCGGCACGATCCACGCCAAACGACGAATAGCGCGCCATATCCGCCATGTGGGTGCGATACTCGTCGCCAGTTGCGCGTGAGGCGACGGAGATCGGAGTGGAGGCGTTTCGATGAAGGTGCTGCTGGTGGGCGCCGGCACGGTCGGCGAGTCCATCGCGAAGCTGAGCGCGAAGCGGCCGTGGCTGGAGCGGATGATCGTCTCGGACTACGCGTTCGATCGTGCCCGGCGAGTTGCCGCCGAGGCCGGTGACGAGCGCGTCTTCGCCGCCGAGCGGATCGACGCGTCGGATGCCTCGCAGGTCGCGGGACTGGCCCGGAAGCACGGCGTCGACCTCGTGATGAACGCCGTCGACCCGCAGTTCCTGGTCCCGGTCTTCGACGGCGCGTTCGATGCGGGCGTCGACTACATGGACATGGCGGTCAGCCTGTCCGAACCGCACCCCACGGATCCGTACCGCCTGACGGGCGTGAAGCTGGGCGACGCGCAGTTCGCCCGCGCGACCGCCTGGAAGGAGCGGGGGCGGCTCGCCCTCGTCGGCATGGGGATGGACCCCGGCCTGTCGGACGTCTTCGCCGCGTACGCGGCGAAGCACCTGTTCGACGAGGTGCACGAGGTCAACATCCGCGACGGAGGCAGCCTGGCGATCGAGGGCTACCCGTTCGCGACCGTCTTCTCGATCTGGACGACGATCGAGGAATGCCTGAACCCGCCCGTGATCTGGGAGCGCGACCGGGGCTGGTACACGGTCGAGCCGTTCGCCGAGCCCGAGATGTTCGACTTCCCCGAGGGCGTCGGCCCGGTCGAGTGCGTGCACGTCGAGCACGAGGAGGTGCTGCTCGTCCCGCGCTGGATCGACGCGCGGAAGGTGACGTTCAAGTACGCGCTCGGCAGCGAGTTCATCGAGACGCTGCGGACGCTCCACGCGATCGGGCTCGATCGCAAGGACCGCATCCGGGTGAAGGGCGTCGAGGTGGCGCCTCGCGACGTCGTCGCGGCGCTCACGCCCGATCCGGCCACGGTGGGAGACCACATGGTCGGGCTCGCGATCGTGGGGACGCAGGTGACGGGCCTGCGGGACGGCCGGCCGCGGGAGGTCTACCTGTACCAGACGTCCGACGCGCAGGAGACGATGCGGCGCCATGGGCTGCAGGTCGTGGGCTACCAGACCGGCTTCAACCCGGTGCTTGCGATGGAACTGCTCGCCGAGGGCGCGTGGAGGGGCGAGGGCGTGCTCGGTCCGGAGGCATTCGACCCGGACCCGTACATCGCGCTGCTCGACCGCTACGGGATCCACCACGCGCTCGAGGAGCGGACGCCGGCCGTCGCTCTGCGGTGACCGGGGCGGTGTCGCGACCGGCGCATCCGCGCGCCCGCGCTCCGCGTCGTTGATGGTTCGGGAGCCCGTGTGAACGGCCGGCAGGGGTGCGGTTGGCCCCTGCCGGACCGCGATGGTTTCGGGGAGCCCATTGCCCCGCGTGCCGTGGCCGTCCGGCACTGGCGGGATGTCCCGTCGTTCCCTTGCCGCTCCGTGCCGCCTCTCGAACGATTGCCCTGGTTGCTGCAGCGAGGCCAGGGGGTCGGCCCGGAGAGAACCAGCGGCCGAGCCCCTCGGGCGCGCGCCCTCCGGATCCCCGGGACTGCAGCGGGAGGTGCCGGGTGCTTGTCCAGTCAGGGCACGGCATTGAGCCCCGCCTCCGCGGCCGGAACGGGGTGACGTGACCTTGTCCGAGCGCGCGCCGGGCCTCGCCGTCCAGCCGCAGCCGCTCGTCACGTCGCTGACCCGGCCGCCGGCCGAGGATGATGTGCGGTCGGCCTCGCGGCGATTCGCGGCCAACCGGTTCGCGAAGCTGATGCTGGCCTTCCTGGCCATCATCGTGCTGCTCAGCGCGACCCTCGCGGGGGTCGCGGTCGTGTTCATCGGCGACCGCGTGGTGGCCGAGGCGCAGAACCGCGTCGCCTCCGACCTCAACGCCGCCGACGCGATGTACCGGGCCACCTCCGACAACGTGTACGACGTCGTCCGGCTCCAGGCGGACCGCTTCTACCTCCGGAATGCGCTGCTCGCCGGGGACGTCTCGCAGGCGGCCCCGGAGCTCCGCGCGACGATGGCCTCAGAGCAGCTCGACTTCCTGACCGTGACCAACGCATCGGGCACGGTGCTCCTCCGGGTCGCGCACGCAGGGACCACGGGCGACTCGATGATGGGCCAGGGCATCGTGGCGAGCGCCCTCCGCCTGTCGCAGCCCACGGTCGGGACGACCATCTTCACGGCGCAGATGCTGGGTCGCGAGTCCCCGGTCCTGCCGAACGACGCCGAGATCCCGCTGGTGCCCACGCGCGGGGCGCGGCCCCTCACGCAGACCACGGAGACCGACGGGCTGGTCCTCCTCGCCGCGGCCCCGGTGACCGACGCGGACGGCCGGGTGATCGGCGGCCTGTACGGCGGGCTCCTGCTCAACCGGCGCTACCAGATGGTCGACACGATCCGGCAGACGGTCTTCGGGGGCGAGCAGTACGACGGCCGGGACGTCGGGACCTCGACGATCTTCCTCGACGACGTGCGGATCGCCACCAACGTCCTCGAGGGAGACGGCAGCCGGGCGATCGGCACGCGGGTATCGCAGGAGGTGTACGACCGGGTCGTCCTGGGGGGCCAGCGCTGGGTCGGGCGCGCGTACGTCGTGAACGCCTGGTACATCGCGGCCTACGACCCGCTCAGGGACGCGGCGGGGCGCGTCGTCGGGATGCTCTACGTGGGCACCCTGGAGCAGCCCTACGTCGACCTGCGGGTGCGGACGAGCCTCCTCTTCCTCGGCATCACCCTGGCCGCGGTCCTCGCGGCGGCGGCCGTCTCGTACTTCTTCTCCCGCCGCTTCTCGACGCCGGTGCGGGCGCTCGTCGCGGCCTCGCGGCGCGTGGCGGCCGGCGAGCTCGACACGAAGGTGCCCGTCACCTCGGACGACGAGGTCGGGGAGCTGGCCAGCTCGTTCAACACGATGGCCGCCTCCCTCAAGGCGCGCGACGACCAGCTGAAGGAGTTCGCGCGGCGGAAGGTCATGGAGTCCGAGCGGCTGGCCATCGTGGGGCAGCTCGCCGCCGACGTGGCGCACGAGCTGAACAACCCGCTGCAGGGGATCGTGACCTACTCCTACCTGATGCTCGAGCGCCTGCCGCCCGAGGAGGCCTGCCGCACCCAGGTGGAGAAGATCGCGAGCGAGGCCACCCGCTGCGCCACGATCATCCGCGGGCTCCTCGACTTCTCGCGCCCGAAGAAGCCGCAGATGAGGCCGGAGGACCTGTCCACGACCATCGACGAGTGCCTCTCGCTGGTCGAGGACCGGGCGATCTTCCACAACATCGAGGTCGTCCGCGACTACGAGCCGCACATGCCCAGGGCCGTCATGGACCCGGCGCAGATGCAGCAGGTCTACATGAACCTGATCATCAACGCCGCCGAGGCGATGGACGGGGCCGGCCGTCTGACGGTGACGACCCGCCACGACGCGGCGCGGGGCGTCGTGCAGGCCAGCTTCCGCGACACGGGGCGCGGGATCAGCCCCGAGAACATGTCGCGCATCTTCGACCCCTTCTTCACCACGAAGGAGGTCGGCCACGGCACCGGCCTGGGGCTCGCGATCAGCTTCGGCATCGTCCGCGAGCACGGCGGCACGATCACCGTCGAGAGCGGCGAGGGGGCCGGGACGACCTTCACCGTCGAGCTGCCGGTGGGCGCGTCGCAGGAGGCGGGGCAGTGAACGCCGAGCGCCGCCGCATCCTCCTGGTCGACGACGAGGCCGTCGTGCTCGACTCGTGCCTCGCCATCCTGGAGGGCAGCGGGCACGAGGTCGCGTTCGCGTCGAGCGGCGAGACGGGCCTGGACATGGCCCGCGGCTGGCAGCCCGACCTCGTCTTCGTCGACCTGAAGATGCCGGGGATCTCCGGGCTCGAGGTGCTGGACGCGCTCCGCGAGCTCGACCCGACCAGCGTCTCGATCGTGTTCACCGGCTTCGCCACCATCGCCTCGGCCGTGGAGGCGATGCAGCACGGTGCCTACGACTTCCTGGCCAAGCCGTTCACCCCCGACGAGTTCCGCTCGATGGTGCGGCGCGGGCTGACGCAGCGGGAGCTGCTGGTGGAGCGGGCGGCGCTCCTCCGGGAACGCGAGACGCTCCGGGAGAACTTCGCCGCGATCGTCTCCCACGAGCTGCGCTCGCCCCTCGCGGCCGTGCAGCAGAACCTGTTCGTGGTCATGGCCGAGCTGGACGGCTCGATCGGCGACGCCCAGCAGGAGCGGCTCCGGCGGATGAGCGCCCGCATCGGCGACCTCCTCGTCCTCGTCAACCGCTGGCTGCGGAGCTTCTCCATCGACATCTCCCACATGCGGGAGGGCTTCCGCCCCGTCGCGATCTCGGGCCCGATCTCGGCCGCCATCGAGAGCGCGCAGGCGGAGGCGGTGCGCAAGGCCGTCGCGATCGCCGGCGATGTCGACCCCGGCGCGGTCGTGGCGGGTGACGAGGGGGCCCTCACGGAGGCCGTGCTCAACGTGATCGGCAACGCGGTCAAGTACTCCAGGGAGGGCGGCCGCGTCGTCGTGTCGGCGATGCGCCGGGACGGCACGGTCGAGATCTCCGTGGCCGACAGCGGCGTCGGGATCCCCACGGCGGATCTGCCATGGATCTTCGACGCGTTCTACCGGGGGCAGGCCGGCGCGAGCGGGGCGTCCGGCGCCGGGATCGGGCTCGCGCTCACGCGGCGCATCGTCGAGGCGCACGGGGGGCACATCACCGCGAGCAGCGACCCCGGTCAGGGGAGCGTCTTCGTGATCGAGTTGCCGGCGTTCGACGCGCCGGTTCCCGGACCGGGGGCCGCTCCTCCGGAGCAGGTCTCGAAAGGAGCATCGGGATGACCGAGCGCAAGAAGGTGCTCATCGTCGACGACGACCCCGACTTCGTCGCGGGGATCAGGGCCATCCTCGACCGGGAGTACGACACGACGGTGGCGTACAACCCGCGGGACGGCTGGGACGCCCTGAAGTCGGGTCGCTACGACCTGCTCTGCCTCGACATCATGATGGGCCGGGGCGCGGAGGGCGTCATGCTGGCCCGCAAGATCCGGCGGGACCGCGAGCTGCGCGAGATGCCGGTCCTCATCATCACCGGCCTGCGCGAACAGATCGCCTTCCTCTTCCCCGGCCAGGCCGTGCACCCGGGCTTCGTGCCGGTCGACGAGCTCGTGGAGAAGCCGGTCGAGCCGGATCTGCTGCTGCAGAAGGCCGCGGCCCTGATCGCCGCCCGCGAGGCCCGGCAGCCGGCCAGGGTTCCGTGATGGTCGCCCTCGCCGCAGACACCATCTCCTTCCGCGAGGAGGTCGAGAACCTCCTCCTCGCAGAGGAGGGCGCCTCGCTCGTGCGGTGCATCCAGTGCGCCACCTGCACGGCGGTGTGCCCGGCCGCCGAGTTCATGGACCACACGCCCCGCGAGCTCATCGGGCTGATCAACGCCGGCATGAAGGACGAGGTCATGGCCTCGAACTCGTTCTGGACGTGCGCCTCGTGCTACGCGTGCTCGGAGAAGTGCCCGGAGGGGATCCACCCCGCCGACGTCATGTACGCCCTGGCGCGGTACTCGCTCTGGCGGGGAACGTTCGACCGCGACTGGGTCGCCCCGGATTTCTCGCGCCGGTTCGCCCGGACCATCCTGCGCACCGGCAAGTCCTACGAGCCGGGCTACGCGCCGGCGTTCATCTTCGAGGGCGGCTTCCCCGGCATGGTCCGCGAGATGCGCATGGCCATGCGCCTGATGAGCAAGGGGAGGCTCCCGCTGATCCCGGCGCGCATCAAGCGGATCCGGAACCTGCGGGCGATGGTGGCCCGCGTGCTGCCACTGGACGGTCTCGAATGACTCGCTACGCCTACTACCCGGGCTGCTCCCTGGAGACCATGGCGGCCTCCTACCACGTGTCGTCGATCGAGGTGGCGCACCGGCTCGGCGTCGAGCTGGAGGAGCTCGAGGACTGGAACTGCTGCGGGGCGACGGCCTACTCGAAGGTCGACGAGCTGCTCGCGACGGTCCTCTGCGCCCGCAACCTCGCGCTGGCCGAGAAGCGCGGGCTCGACATCCTCGCGCCGTGCAACGCCTGCTACAAGAACCTGTGGACGGCGAACGCCGCGCTCCGCCGCGACACCGACCTCGCCGAGCACATGAACTACGCGCTCGAGGCCGATTCCCTCCACTACGAGGGCACCGTCGAGGTCGGGCACATCATGAGCGCCTTCGTCACCGACGAGGCGCTCGGGATCATCCGCGCGAAGGCCGGCGACCGGATCAGGGGCCTGAAGGTGGCCGCCTACTACGGCTGCCAGATCGCCCGGCCGCGCCGGCCCGGCACGGATCTCGCGGACGTGGACGGTCCGACGTACTTCGAGACGCTGCTGGCGGCGGCGGGGGCGGATCCCGTGCCCTTCCCCTACAAGCTGCGCTGCTGCGGTGCCGCCCTCATGGTGACCAACCGCAAGGCGGCCGTGCAGATGGTCCGCGACCTGCTGCAGAACGCCGTGGACGGGGGCGCACAGGTCATCGCGACCGCGTGCCCGCTCTGCCAGACCAACCTGGAGTGCTACCAGGCCGAGGTGAACCACGCGTACGGGACCACCTACGCGCTGCCCGTCCTGTACTTC
>JAJYGK010000058.1 GCA_021790715.1 Chloroflexota bacterium | reverse complement strand
GCGCCGGCGGGATTGGAGGATGATTGGAGCCGCATGGCAGACCCCTCGCGCGCCGCGCGAGGGCGATCGGGCAGACTGACACGGGAGGCCACCAGGCGGGCCGGATGAGGCGGGCCGGATCATGACCGACGTGACCGCGCCGCGGCGACGATCGACGCGCGAGCCGCTCGTCCTCGTGGTCGAGGATCAGCCCGCGCTCGCGCACCTCGTCGAGCGGGTCCTGGGCGAGGAGGGCTTCCGGGTCGCCCTCGCGTTCGACGGCCGCGCCGGCCTCGAGGCCGCCCTCGGGACGTCGCCGGATGCGATGGTGCTCGACGTCTCGCTGCCGGGAATGGACGGCCTCGACGTCTCCAGGGCAGTCCGGGCCCGCGGCCTGCGGATGCCGATCATCATGCTGACCGCGCGCGACGCCGTCCCCGATCGCGTGGCGGGGCTCGAGGCCGGTGCCGACGACTACGTGACGAAGCCGTTCGCGTTCGAGGAGCTGATCGCCCGCATCCGCGCGCATCTCCGGCGCGAGGGACGCGCGGTCGGCGCACTGCAGGTCGCCGACCTGCAGCTCGACCCGGAGACGCACCGGGTGACGCGCGGCGGGCGCGAGCTGACGCTCTCGTCGCAGGAGTTCCGCCTCCTGGAGCTGCTGATGCGGCACGTCGGCCAGGTGCTGACGCGGGACCGGATCCTCGAGCACATCTGGGGCTACGACGCCGAGCCCTCGTCGAACGTCGTGGACGTCTACATGCACTACCTCCGCCGGAAGGTGGACCGCGACTTCCCGACGCCCCTGATCCATACCGTCCGCTCCGTCGGCTACGTGCTCCGGGCATGACTGCGGCCGGGGGTGGGGCGATGCCCGGCGAGGCGGCGATGTTCCGGCGGCTCCGCCTGCGGCTCGTTGCGGCCAACGTCCTCGTGATCGCGGGGATCCTCGTCGCGCTCGGGGTGGCGGTGCTCGGCCTGATGGATCGCGTGCTGGTCGACCAGCAGGCGTCCACGCTGCTCGCCCGGGCGACGGAGGCAGGGGGCGAGCTGCGCTTCGAGTCGCGCGACTTCCTGACGCGCATCGACGGGTCCACCTCGGGCACCTTCTACGCGCTCTGGGACGGCAGCGGCACCCTGCTCGCCGAGACGGCCAGCGTGCCCGTGTCGGCGCTGCAGCCGTACGCGCGCGCCGCTCTCGGCGGGTCGGGCCAGCCGGTCCGCGCGACGATCGAGCTGCCGTCGGGGCCCGCGCTGGTCGTCACGGTTCCGCTCGCCGGCGGCACGGGCGTCGTGCAGGCCGGCAGCAGCCTGCAGCCGGTGCGGGACGCCGAGCGCCAGCTGACGCTGCTGATCCTCGTCGTCGGCGCGATCGGCCTGCTGCTGGCCGTGGCGGCCGCGTGGTTCCTCGCGGAACGCTCCATGGTGCCGATCCGCCGCGCGTTCGAGCGCCAGCGCGAGTTCACCGCCGACGCGTCGCACGAGCTGCGCACGCCGCTGGCCGTGATCGACGCCGGGATCCAGGTCCTGGAGCGGCACCCGGAGCAGCCCGTCGGCGCCAACGCCGAGGTGATCGGCGCGATGCGCCAGCAGGCGAGCGAGATGGCGCGGCTCGTCGGCGGGCTGCTGACGCTGGCACGGGCCGACGCCGGCGCCACCCAGCTCCACCTCGAGCCCGTCGACGTGGACGGCCTGATCCGGAGCGTGGCCGATTCATTCCGGCCGCTCGCCGAGCGGCAGCGGGTCTCGATCGCCGTCGTGTCGGCCTCCGCGGGCAGCGCCACGATCGACCCGGACCGGATCCGGGAGGTGCTCGGGATCCTGGTCGACAACGCGATCCAGCACGGAGGACCCGGCGTGCACGTCACCCTGGCCGCACGGCGCGGACCGGGCCACGTCGAGCTGGAGGTGGCCGACGACGGGCCCGGCATCCCGCCGGCGGAGCGGGATCGCGTCTTCGAGCGTTTCCGCCGCGGCGACACGAGCCGCACGGGCCGCGGGTTCGGGCTCGGCCTCGCGATCGCGGCCTGGATCGCCGACGCTCACCACGGACGGCTGTCACTCGAGGACAACGACCCCGGCCTGCGCGCGCTGCTGATCCTCCCGGCCTGACGAGCCCCGCCCCTCCCCCTCAGATCACCTCGACTGACTCGTCGCCCGGGTCATCCACGCTCCGGCCGCACGTCGGGCAGTACCAGCGCGCCTCCAGCGGCGTCCCGCAGACGTCATGCCGCAGGCGCTCCGTGCCCGGCGCCTGCCGCGCGCCCCAATCGGCGAGCAGCCGGATGACGCCGGCGAGCTCGCGCCCGTCGGCGGTCAGCGCGTACGCGAGGCGCGGCGGCCGCGTCGAGTATGGCGTCGCGTGGACGATCCCGGCCCGCTCGAGCCTGCGCAGCCGGTCCGCGAGCACGTTCGGCGCGATGCCCGGCACGGCCGACGCCAGCTCTCCGTAGCGGCGCGAGCCGGCCAGCAGCGCGTCGACGAGCACAGGCTCCACCGGTCGCCGACGCGGTCGAGCGCATCCGCGAGCGCGCGCCCGGGATCGGCCGGGATCGTGTCCTCCATCCCGGCCATCCTACGCGGCCGGGATCACGGTACGGGCGATCCACGCCGGGCGGGGCTGGTTGGTATTTACTTGCAATCCGCAAGTGACTATCGTCCACACCGGGTCGGAGCCGGCCGGAGGACGGACCACGGGCAGGCCCGCGAACACGGAGCAGACACATGACGGCACTCGAGGAGATGGAGACGGCCGTGGCAGGCATCCGCGACCGCGTCGGGGGATCGGTGGTCGGGATCGGCACGCGCGTCCGCGGATCCGGGTTCGTCTTCGAGCCCGACCGCGTGGCGACGAACGCGCACAACCTGCGCGGCGAGCGCGTGACCGTCCACGTGGGCGGCGAGGCACGCCTCGGGGACGTGCTGGGCGTCGACCCGGACGGCGACCTCGCGGTGGTGGGGATCGACACCGGGACGATCGTCCCGCTGTCTCCGGCCGGGGCACCCGTCGCGGTGGGGCGCGCGGTGCTCGGCGTCGCAGCCCTGCCGACGGGAGGCGCGCGCGTCACGGTCGGGTTCGTGTCGGCGGTGGAGCGCACCTTCCGCGGCCCGCGCGGGCGGCTCGTGCGGGGCAGCATCGAGCACACGGCACCGCTCGCCCAGGGCTCGTCCGGCGGACCGCTCGTCGACCTCGGGGGCCGGCTCGTCGGCATCAACACGAACCGGATCGGGGACGGCTTCTACCTCGCGCTGCCGGCGGACGAGGCGCTGGCCGGCCGCCTCGCGGCGCTGGCGCGCGGCGAGGTCGTGCGCCGGCCGATCCTCGGCGTGGCGGTGGTGCCCGCGCACGTCGCGCGCCGGCTGCGCCGGTCCGTCGGGCTCCCCGACCGCGAGGGCGTGCTCGTGCGCGGCGTGGAAGAGGGCAGCGCCGCACAGCGCGGCGGAATCCGCGAGGGCGACCTGGTCGTCGCCGTGGGAGGCACGCCCGTGGCGGATCCGGACGACCTGCACGACGCGCTGGCGACGGCGGAGTTCCCGCTTCGTGTCACCGTGGTGCGCGGTGTCGAGGAGGTGCTGCTGTCGGTCGACGAGCCCGACCGCGCCGACCGGGGATCCCGGCCGGGTGAGGCGGGACGGTGAGGCGCGACGACCCGGAGGTCCTCCGGCGGGGCGGGCTGGTCGACATCACGACGACCGGTCGCCGCACCGGCGAGCCGCGACGAATCGAGATCGCGCTGCACGTCATCCGCGGGCGCCGCTTCATCAGCGGCACGCCGGCGCCGCGGCGCCGGAGCTGGCTGGCGAACCTCGAGGCCGAGCCCCGCTTCACCCTCCACGTGCGCGAGCACAGCGGGGTCGACCTGCCGGCCCGGGCGCGGATCGTGGACGACGAGGCCGAGCGTCGCGAGGTGCTGCGCGAGGTTGCCCGTGCCTGGAACCGGGACGACCTCGAGGAGATGGTCCGGCACAGCCCCCTGATCGAGGTCGTCCTCGAACCCGGCGCGGCTGCCATCGGCTGAACGCCGCGGCGCGCCCCGTCAGGCGTGGGGGGACTTCACCTCGACGTACGTCTTGATCGCGGCCTTGTCGTTCAGCAGGTGGTCCGCCAGCTGCTGGTAGTTGTCGAGGCCGTCGACGCACGTCGTCAGCAGCTTCGGCAGCCAGCCCGGCCAGAAGGCGTCGACGGAGATCATGTCCGCCACGCCCTGCTCGAAGTCCTCGAGCGCGGCGTTGACGGTGCCGACGAGCACCTTGTTGCCCAGCACGAACCCCTGGTTGATGCGGTCGGACGGGATCGTCGCCTGCGTGTCCCCGCCGGTCACCGACGCCGCCACCAGCACCCCGTCCGTGCCGAGGATCTCCGCGCCCTGCCAGACCATCGGGCTGTAGCCGGTCGCCTCGATGATCAGGTCGAAGGGACCGTGGTCCTTCGCCGCCTGCTGGAGCGAGGTGTTCGATGTCGACACGTACACCGCGCCGAGCTCCTCCGCGAGGTCGCTGTTCAGGTACGGCCCCGGCCGGCGCGAGATCACGGCGACCTCGACGCCGCGGAGGCGCAGGAGCATCGTCGCCATGAGCCCGATCGAGCCCGCGCCGAGGACGGCGGCGCGGCGTGGATGCCAGACCTTCAGGCGGCGCTGGATCTCGTCGGCCTGCCGGATCCCCTTCTCGCAGACCGTGATCGGCTCGAGCAGGCAGCCGGTCTCGGCCAGGCTCTCCGGCAGCGGCACCATGAAGTCGACCGAGTCGACGTAGCGCTCCGACATGTAGCCGTGGAGCAGGTTGATGCCGCGCTCGTAGTACACGTCGTCGGTCGTCACGTCCTGCATGCCGATCCGGTCGTAGAGGCTCTTCCCGGGTCGGCGCACGGTCGAGACGACCAGCGACCCCTTGCGGATCCGGTCGCCGGCGTTCGGCCCGACGTCGATGACCCGGCCGAGGTTCTCGTGGCCGGCGATGAGATAGTCGTCGCCGGGCGGCGGGGCGCCGTAGAGCCCCTGGAGGATGTCGCGATCGGTGCCGTCGACGCCGACTCGCAGGATCTCGACGAGGGCGCCACGCCCGTCGGGCACGCTCTCCAGGGACGGCTCGGGCACGTCGCGGACGTGCATGGAGTTCGGGACCTTGGGGTGAACCGCAATCGCCTTCATCGCGCGATCGTATGCCGGATCCCGTCCGGACCCCGTTACGCGGGCGGTCCGACGGGAGACATCGGCGTGGGTCCGGGCACGCGGAGAGCGGATCCGGGGGCTCCGAGCGGCGCGTTCGGCACAGCGTGGGATCGACGCGCCGTGCCGGGGCGACTTGACCGGATCCCGCGCGGGCCCGACACTGGGGCCCGAAGGGGAGTAGGCCTTCTCCGGTCGATCGACATGCTGGCGCGGGGGCGCCCGGTCGCCGGGTCCGCGATGCGGATGGACGAGACCTTCGACTGATCGACGCCACGGGCGCCGGGTCGAAGGCACGCGCCGGGACCCGGCCCACGAACCGGAGACCGATGCACGCGTTCACCCTGTTCGGCGCGACGCTCCCGGCCACGGGCCTCCGGCTCGCGTAGGCAGGGGCCTGGCGATGTCGCTCTCCATCCTGTTCGCGGTCTTCCCGGTGATCTTCCTCGCCGAGCTGCCGGACAAGACGATGTTCGCCTCGCTCCTCCTCTCCGCACGGGGCCGGCCGCTGTCGGTGTGGACGGGCGCAGCGCTCGCGTTCACCGTCCACGTGGCGATCGCGGTGACGGTGGGGGCGACGCTCTTCGCGCTCCTGCCCCACCGCGCCGTCGAGGGCATCGTGGCCGTGATGTTCCTGGGCGGCGCGATCCTCGCGTTCCGGGACGGCGCCGGGCCGGACGAGGAGGCGGCGGGGCAGCCCACCGGGCCCGCGACTGCGCGGACGACCGTGGCAACCGCGTTCGTCGTGGTGTTCCTCGCCGAGTGGGGCGATCTCACCCAGGTCCTCACCGCCACTCTGGCCGCGCACTTCCACGCGCCGCTCGGCGTGGCGATCGGGGCGGCGCTCGCGCTGTGGTCGGTCGCCGCGCTCGCCGTGACCGCCGGCCGGCTGCTGGAGCGGCTGCCGCTGCCGCTCGTGCGACGGCTCACCGCCGTCGTGCTCCTCGTGCTCGCCGTGCTGGCCGGGCTCGAGGCCGTCCTGGGATGGGCCGGCCCGCTCTGACGGGCCGATCGGCGCTGGCTGCTTCCGGCGCGTCCGCCGGCGGCGCTCCCGGGCGTCCGGGCTCGTCGGCGAGCCCTACTCCCGGCGCGTCCCGACGATCGTCTGCAGGCCCCGCGGAAGCGTCTCATCGCCGAACGCGTGGCCGACCCGGGCCTCGACGCCGCTCGCGGCCAGGAGCGCGGGAACCCGGGACACGTCGAACAGGACGTTCACGTGGCGCTCGTCGTCCCGGCGCCAGGAGCCGTCCCCGTTCCGGGTGAAGATCGTCATGTCCCGGACGAACCGGGCGGGCGCCGGCAGCGAGAACCGGGTGACGATCGCCCACTCGTCCGCCACCTTCGAGAACGGCGGCCGGGCGGGATCGGCCTCGGCGTAGTCCAGGTCGCACAGGTCGATCGCCAGGATCCCGCCGGGGCGGAGGGCCCGTGCGATCGCGGCGAGCGCCCGTTCGATCGCCTCCTCGTCGGGGAGGTAGTTGAGCGCGTGGCCGACCGAGACGATCGCGTCCGCCTCCGGAACCGGGTCGTCCGGCAGCGTCACGCGGAGGACTGCCTCCGCCTCGGGGACGTGCGCGCGGGCGAGCTCGAGCATGGCGGGCGATGCGTCGGTGGCGACGACGCGGTGACCGGCGTCGAGCAGGTGCCGCGCCAGCAGCCCGCTCCCGCAGCCGACCTCCACGACGAGGCCGCCCCGCTCCCGGACGGGCCGCAGGAGCTCGAGCAGTCCGGGGGCGCAGCGCGCGGCGTGATGCGCGAACCCGAGGTGATGCACCAGCGCGAGATCGCGCCGGTAGTACGGCTCGGCGGGCATCCCGACTCGGTCGGCCATGGAGCGGCGCGCCTACGCCTGCTCCGGGACGACCGTGACCCGCACGTTCCGTCCCTCCCACCGGCCCGCCGCGGGCCAGTAGAACGTGGCGTCGACCGCGTCGCCCGGCCGGAGCCGGTTCGAACCCGGGACGTCGGCCACCCAGACGCCGAGGCCCGTGTCCCGCGCGTCGACGTCGATCGTCGTGCGCCAGCCGTCGAGACTGCAGTGGACCCGGCAGGGAGCCATCAGCTCGAACCGCAGCGTCCGACCGGCCCGCATCGCCGGGCGAGGCGCGGTGAACCGCCAGGTGTCGCGAACGGCACGCGGCACCTCGCCGCGGTAGCGGCGCCAGGCCTCCTCCGGGCGGTCGATCGGATGCCCGAGCGCGATCGAGCGGACGAGCTTCACGTATTCGGCATGCGCCCAGGCGAGCGGCATCGCCGAACCGGACGGGCGTCCGCGGAACAGTCCGCGAGCGGGGATGTCGTCCGCGTCCCAGTCCTGCTCCGGGATCATGCCGCCGGCCGACGCCAGACGGCGCATCGTCTCCAGGTACGGCCGCGCGTCCCGGCCGGCCTCGAGCTCGTAGTGGCCGCGCTCCCCCACCAGGAGCGGCCAGCCGCGGCCGATCCCCGTGCCATCGAACGGGCGGCCGTCCGCGTGCTCGCCGTACCCGTCGTCGGTGTACCGGTGCCAGACGGGCCCGCTCGGCGTCTCCGTCCGGAGGGCCGCGTCGGCGACCGCGATCGTGTCGAGGATCCGCGGGTCGTCCGGGCGCCGGAGCCCGAACCGCACGAGCGCCAGGAAGTCGGTCCCGATCACCCGGTCGCCGGGCGCCGTCGACCGATCGGACGGCCGGTTCCGGATCGGGATCGGGGTGGAGATCGGGGCGCCGGCCAGCACGTCGGGTGACGCGATCCGGACGTAGTACCCGTCGACGCCGCGCCGGCGCGCGAGGTCGGTGCCGCGCGCGAAGGTCCAGTCCTCGATCGAGGCGTTCCAGTCGTCGGCGAGCTCACGGCAGTACGTCGCGGACGGCTCCGGGAGATGGTCGGCGGCGACGACCAGGGCGGCGACGACGGGCGCCAGCGTGGACGGCGTGAGTCCCGGGTTCTCCTCCCAGCGGTCCTGCTGGGTCGCGGGACCGGTCCGGACGATGAACGATGCCGCGGCGCGGATCATCGCGTCGAGCGCGGGCCCGGTCACGAGGTCGGAGAACGCCGCGGCCTCCTCGTCTCGCCCGTGCATGTGCCGGCCGCCGCCGCGACGCAGCGCCCCGACCAGGATGATCGGGTACGCGGCCTCGTCGAGCTGCACGCCGCCCCAGTACGCGACGCCGTCGACCCACTGGTTCTGCACCCAGTGCCCGTCCGGCTCCTGCGTGGCCACGAGATAGGCGAGCGTCCGGCGGGCGGATGCCCGCGCCCCCAGGGCGACGAGCGCCCCGGCCGATTCGACGAGGTCCCGGGACCACACGAGGTGGTAGCCCCCCAGGTCGTTGCGCGAACTGCCCCACGGGATCGAGAGGCTCGCGACCGTCGCACCGGGGGCGGTGCGGTCCTGGTGCGTGCGCAGGATCGCCGCGGAGTCGAGATAGAGGTCGCCCAGCGCGTCGCCGAGGTCGGGCGGCGGCGTGCACGTCGCCAGGAAGCCCTGCCAGTTGTGGACGTACTCGTCCCAGGCCGGCTCGAAGTGCATGACGAGCGCGGACGTCGCCTGGAGCGCGGCCTCCTCCGGCCGCGACCCGAAGGCCAGCACGACCTGGGCCTTCCCGTCGCGCAGCTCGATCTCGGTCATGCCGGCCACGTTTCCCTCGCCGGTCGTCTCCCAGGTCCAGGTCATGCGGGCGTTCGCGGCGAAGTCCTGCCACCCGTCCGACGCGCCGACGTATCCGACCGACTGGCGGATGGGCGCCGGGTCCGACGCGAGCGCAAGGGCGTACGGCGCGTCCTCCGCGAACAGCATCGGGCGGCCCTTGTACGTGCCGATCCAGGCCCGGTTGCGCGTGCCCGTGAACCCGAGATGCGGCGCCAGGAGGGCGTAGAGGCGGAGCGGGTGCGCGGCGCGCGCCGGGTCGTCGGCCGGGCGGAGATCCTCGAGCGTCGCCTCCATCCGCACCACGTCCGCGTGGTCGTCGGCGCAGATGCGCAGGCCGAGGACGTATCGCTCGTGGCGGTGCGTGGCCGTGACGGCCGGGATGCCCGGCCGGACGTAGCGGACGTCGCTCTCGGCGTCGCGCTTGACCTCGCTCCAGAACCCGGCATCGTCGGCCACGATGAACCCGAGGTCGCGGATCTGGGGGCGATCGACGCGCGGCCAGTAGACCTCGTTGAGGATCCCGTGCCCGACCGTGAACCAGACGCGGCTCGCGTAGTGGGACGTGCCGACGGCATCCTTGGCGCTGCTCGACCAGGTGGGGGCGATGCCCGGAGCCCCCGGCGCGGGACCAGCGGTGGCCGGCACCGGCGCCGGGCCGTCGGCCGGGAGGGGGCTGGAGGGGGCGTCGCCGTGGGACTGATCGGCTGTCATCGCCGCAGCGTACCGCCGGATCGCCCGTGACGCGGCGAAACGCGCCCGGAACGGGGGGTTCACCTCCCGCTCACACGGACCGGGTCCGGATGCGTCACGATGAGGGTCACTGGACGTGTTCCGGCCGCTGCGGCGGCCACGGGAGGTGCCCCTTGCTCACATCCGAACCCCGCCTCGTGGCGCTCGACCTCGACGGGACCCTGCTCGACCCGTCGGGGGCCGTGACCAACCGGGCCCGCGGCGCCGTGCGCGCGCTGCAGGACGCCGGCGTGCGCGTCGTCATCGCCACCGGCCGCTCGCCGTGGAGCGCGGCGCCCATCGCGCGGGCCCTGGGCCTCGCCGGTCCGCAGATCCTCATGCAGGGCGGCCTGATCGCGGACCCCGAGGGAGGCGAGGCGTGCTGGTCGGCACGCCAGCCGGAGGCGCTGGTGCTGGAGGAGCTCGCGTTCGCCCGCGAGCATGCCGCGGTGCCGATCCTCGGCTTTCACGAGGGCTACCGCGCCCTGCCGCTGGATCCCGAGGTGCTCGAGCTCTCGTGGCCGACCTACGGCGAGGGAGCGCACCTGCGGATCGTCGACTCGCTGGAGGCGGCGGCCGCCGACGGTCCCATCAGGACGTTCCTGTTCACGTCTCCCCTCCGTCATCGGGCCGTGGCCGATGCCGCCATCCGGCAGTTCGGGGATCGCGCATCGATCACGTGGGGGGACGAGTTCGGCATCGAGCTGCTCGCGGCGGGCGTGAGCAAGGGCGCGGCGCTCAGGCGGGTTGCCGGCCGCGCGGGCATCCCGATGGCCGCGGTGGCCGCCGTCGGGGACGGGCGGAACGATCTCGAGATGCTCGCGGTCGCCGGCCACTCGGCCGCGATGTCGACGGCGTCGGCCCCCGTCAGGGCCACGGCGCAGATGGTGGTGCCCGCCAACGGCGACGAGGGCGCGCTGCTGGCCCTCGCGTCCTGGTTCCCGTGGCTCCCCGACGCGATCAGCGAAGCGGCCTGATCGGTCCGGCGAGGCGGCCCGTTCCGATCGGCCCGTGTCGCACGGGACGAGCCGGGCGCCCTGCGGGCGGAAGAGCCGGGCGCCCTGCGGGCATACCCGGGCAGGGCCACCGATCGCATGCCGCACGGGCGGGGGAGCACCTCCCGGACAGCCGCTCGGTTGCCGCCGGGAGGTGTCGCCCATGGTCGCGTGCCGGGGTGCGCCCGAACCTCCCAGGGCGCGCAGGGCGTGCTTGCAGGTCCGTTGCAGCCGGCTCGCCGTCGCCGCGGGCTACCATTTGCGGCGTGCCCACGCTGCTGCTCATCCGTCACGGCCTCACCGCGGCCACCGGCCACACCCTGTCCGGGTGGACGCCCGGCGTCCACCTCGACGAACGCGGGCTCGCGCAGGCCAGATCCCTGGGCGACCGGCTCCGGGCCGTCCCGCTCGCGGCCTTCGTCGTGTCGCCGCTCGAACGCTGCCGGGAGACGGCGGCGGCCGTCTGCGGCGGCCGGCCGCTCGAACTCACCGTCGATGAACGCCTTGGTGAGGTGCGCTACGGCGACTGGACCGGACGCGACCTGAAGGCGCTGGCGAGGGAGCCCCTCTGGCGAATCATCCAGGCACATCCCTCGGCGGCCGAGTTTCCGGGCGGCGAGGCGTTGCGCGACATGCAGGCCCGGGCGGTCGACGCGGTCCGCGACTGGAACGGGCGCGTCGAGGAACGCGCGACGTGGGCCCTCTGCAGCCACGGGGACGTCATCAAGGCGATCCTCGCGGACGCGCTCGGCATGCACCTCGACCAGTTCCAGCGGATCCACGTGAACCCGGGCTCGCTGAGCGTGATCCGGTACACCCCGCTGCGGCCGTTCGTCACGCGGATGAACGACGTGGGCGGAGACGTCTCGGACCTGCTGCCCGGGAAGCAACGTCGGCGTCGCACCTCGGACGCGGTCGTGGGCGGCGGCGCAGGCGGAGCGGCGTAGACTCGCGGACCTGAGCACCGGTGGCCGCGGCGGCCACCCGGGCCGTACGAGCGGCCCGCCCGACGGAGGATCGATGCCCCGACGCATCTTCAGCTTCGACGCGCCCGACCGGTTCACCACCGGCACGGTCGGCGAGCCGGGAAACCGGACGTTCTTCCTGCAGGCGCGGAGCGGACCCCGCGTGGTGAGCGTGATCGTCGAGAAGGAGCAGGTGGCCGTGCTGGCCGAGCGCCTTGGACAGCTGCTCGACGAGATGCGGAATCGCGGCGTGGACGTCCCGCTCGAGGTCCCCGAGGCGTCCAGGGACACGCAGCCGCTCGACGAGCCGATCGTCGAGCAGTTCCGTGTCGGCTCGATGGTGCTCGCCTGGGACGGCGAGGAGCGCGAGATCCTCGTCGAGGCGCGCTCGCAGGTCGAGGACGAGGAAGAGGAGGACGAGGAGGAGGAGGACGACCTGACCGCCCCGGAAGGCCCCGACGTGCTGCAGGTGCGCGTCCCGGCGGAGGCCGCGCGCGTCTTCGTCGATCGCGCGCTCCGGATCATCGCGGCCGGACGGCCTCCCTGCCCCTTCTGCGGGCTGCCGCTCAACCCCGAGGGCCACATCTGCCCCCGCAGGAACGGCCACATCCACTGACCATGTCCCGCGGCCCCGAGTCCCACGAGCACGCGGGTCGGCACGGCCCCGCCGCCCGCACGTCCGGCGCACGCCCGTCCGGCGCACGCCCGTCCGGCGCAGGCCCGTCCGGCGCGCGTCCTCCCGCTCGGCGGTCCCCGGCCGGCAGCCGTCCCGCCGGCCCCGGCGGGCAGCGCCCGCAGCCCGTGCCCGGCGTCGGCTGGGCCGGATCCCTGCCGCCGGCGTCCGCCCTCCGCCTGCTGCGCGAGGGCTCGCTGGACGTCCTCGGCCGGCTCGCC
>JAJYGK010000153.1 GCA_021790715.1 Chloroflexota bacterium | reverse complement strand
GCGGGTGGTCGCGCAGGGATCCCCAGGCGGCCGCGGCGACGCGGCCCGAGTAGACCAGCCCGGCGTGCGGGACGACGAGCCCGACGGGGCGCGCGGGTGGCGCAACCGGCGTGCGCGTCGGACCCGTTTCCGCCGGCGCCGCCACGTCGCCCTCCAGCCGGCGCGGGTCGGCGAGCTGCGCGTCGACCAGGCGGGCGAGCACCTCGGTGGACGCCGGGTAGAACGTGCCGGCGTGCGCCGGCGCCCGGATGCTCATGCTAGAACCTCCCCTCCATGGCGAGGCCGGCGACCGGCTCGCCGCAGGCCTCGCAGGCTCCGTCCCGCAGCCCGACACGCGCCGCGCGATAGCCGGACCGGCGCACCAGCAGCGCACCGCAGGCGTGGCAGTGCGTGTCCGTGTCGTCCTCGCCCGCCACGTTGCCGACGTAGACGTAGCGGAGGCCTGCCCGCCGGCCGATCTCCGCCGCCTCGCGCAGCGTCGCGGTCGGCGTGGGCGGCACGTCCACCATCCGGTAGGCGGGGTAGAAGCGGCTCAGGTGCCAGGGCGTGTCGACCCCGACCTCGCGCGCGATCCAGTCGGCCGCCGCCGCCAGCTCGGCCGGATCGTCGTTCAGGCCGGGGATCACGAGCGTCGTGATCTCGACCCAGATCCCGAGGCGGCGCATCCCGACGATCGTCTCCCTGACCGGCTCGAGCCGCGCCCCGCACACCTTCCGGTAGAAGCGATCGTCGAACGCCTTCAGGTCGACGTTCGCCGCGTCGAGGGTGGGTGCGAGCAGCTCGAGCGCCTCGGGGGTCTCGTAGCCGTTCGTGACGAAGACGTTGATGAGCCCCGCCTCGTGCGCGAGGGCCATCGTGTCGAGCGCGTACTCGAGGAAGATCGTCGGCTCCACGTACGTGTACGCGATCGAGCGGGCGCCCGCCGAGCGCGCCTCGCGGACGATCTGCCGCGGCGGGAGGCTGCGCACCGGCAGGTGCAGCCCTTCGCGCGGGGCCTGCGAGATCTCCCAGTTCTGGCAGTGGCGGCAGTGGAAGTTGCAGCCGCGCGTCGAGAAGGAGTACGCGTTCGTCCCGGGCGCGACGTGGAAGAAGGGCTTCTTCTCGATCGGCTCGACGTGCGTCGCGACGGCCTCGCCGTAGACGAGGCTGACCAGGGTCCCGCCCCGGTTCTCGCGCACGCCGCAGATCCCGGAACGCCCTTCCCGGATGAGACACCGGTGCGCGCACGCGTCGCAGCGCACGGTGGGCGCTCCGGTGTGCCCGGAGAGATGGGCGAGCGGGTCCTCGACGGGCGTCGCCAGCAGCGCGCGCGCGATGCCGGGGCCGCTCAGGTCGGGGTCACGCGGACGGCGGGGATCGACTGGGGCCCCGTCCCTGACGCCCGGGACGGGGGGCGCATTCGTGTAGGCGTCGTGCTCCTGGGCACGCAGGGGACCGCGGGGTGACATGGGTCGAGTATGGGCGGGGTGGCACGGCCGCGACACGGCCCACCGGCCCCGAGCCCCGTCGCCGTTCGGCCCGTCGGGACCTCCCGACGCGGGTGGGTCACGACAGGGCCAGCGCCACGATCCCGGCTGCCACGGCGACCGCCCCGAGCAGGCGCCGCGGCCCCACGGGCTCGGACAGGAAGAGGCCGCCCATGATCGTGGCGATGACCACGCTCGTCTCTCTCGTCGCGGAGACGTCCGCCGCCGATGCCATCGTCAGCGCGGCGAGCACCAGCGCGTACGCGCCGAACATCCCGAGGCCCGCGACCACGGTGGACGGACCCAGCGCCGCGCGGACGGCGCGGATGCCCCGCCGGCGCCCCAGCCACGCCACGTAGAGCAGCGACGGCGCGACCATCGCGAGCTCGTAGTACGTGATCGGCGCGGCTCGGGTGACGCCGATCTTGTCGATCGTCGTGTAGCCGGCGATGCAGGCGGAGATCGCGAGCGCGAGCACGACGTCGAGGCCTCCCGCGGTCCCGTGGATGCCGCGGACCGCGACCACGCCGACCGCGACGAGGAGGACGCCGAACGCCGCGAGCGGCGAGCCGGTCGCGCCGGAGATCGCGACGGCGGCGAGCAGCACGAGCAGCACGGCGAGGCCGCGCGCCAGCGGGTAGATCACGCTCAGCTGTGCGCGCCCGTACGCGGAGCCGAGCAGCACGAGGTATGCCAGCTCGAACCCGGCCGAGACGATCGCCGGCCCCGCGACCGCGGCGCTCGCCCGCCAGGTCGCGACGACCAGGGGCAGCGGGAGCGTGACGGAGAGCGCCGCCGCGATCGCCGTGGCCAGTCCGGGGTCGCGCGAGCGCGCGACCAGCGTGTTCCAGGAGGCGTGCACGAGCGCCGCGCACAGCGCCAGGGCGAGCGCGACCGTCGGCATCGGGCAGCCCGTGCAGCGGCCGGCTCAGCCCGGCGGAAGATGCGGCAGGAGGCGTGCGGCGAGCCCGGGCTTCGGCAGCGCACCCACGATGCGGTGGGTGCCACGGCCGTCGCGCAGGCCCGGCTCGGACCGGGTGTTCGTCACGGCTGCTTCGTGAGCAGCGCGAGCCCGCGCAGCAGCTGCGTGTCGCCGCTCGCCTTGAGCTGCGCCGCGGTCATGTGGGCGAGCTCCGGCGGCGTGACGGGCGAGGCCGTGGAGGGCAGGCTGACGACCACGTTGGGCTGGATCCCCTTGTGCCAGATCTGGTGCCCCTTCGGCGTGAGCCACTCCGCGACGCCGATGCGGACCTCCGAGCCGTCGCTCAGCGTGTACGTCTCGAGGACGGTCCCGGTCCCGAACGTCTTCACGCCGACGATGGTCGCGCGCCCGTTGTCCTGCAGCGCGCCGGCCAGGATCTCTGCCGCGCTCGCGGTCCCGTCGTCGACGAGCGCGACCATGGGCATGCTCGTCGCGACGCCGCCCGACTGGGCCTTCGAGACCGTCTCCTGGCCCGCCGCGTTGCGCTGGATGAACACGACCTTCCCCGCCGGCAGGAACTGCGACGCGGCGCCGATCGCCTCGGACACGTAGCCTCCGGGATCGCCCCGCAGGTCGAGCACGATGGCGGTCGCGCCGGCCGCCCGCGCCGCCTTGAGCGCGGCCTTCAGCTGCGATGCCGCATGCTGCGCGAACTGCTCGAGCTGGACGTCGGCGACGTGGGTGCCGGGGATCATCGCCCACGTCACGTTCGGCACGGTGATCGGCTCGCGCGTCACGGTGACCTCGCGGCTGGTCGTGGCGCCGGGGTCGAGGACGCTGATCCGCACAGTGGAGCCCGCGGGCCCGCGCAGCTGGCTGGCCAGGGCGTCGAACGACGCGTTCGTGACGTCCTTCCCGTTCACGGCGAGGATGAGGTCGCCGGCGCGCAGCCCGGCCTTCTGCGCGGGGCTGCCGTCGAACACCGAGACGATCGAAGGGCCGGCGGTCTTGATCGAGATCTCGACCCCGATCCCCTGGTACTGGCCGGAGAGGTCGGACGAGAGCGCGGCGGCCTCCTGCGGGGTGAGGAAGTCGCTGTGGCCGGTGTCGCCGAGCGCGTTCACGAGGCCGCTGATCGCGCCGTACGTGAGCGTCTTCGGGTTCAGGGCGGCGCGATCGACGTAGTGCTGCTCGACGAGGTTCCAGGCCTCGTACAGCAGCCCGATCTCGGACCTGGCGGCGGCCGGCGGCGCGGTATCGATCCCTGCGGCTGGCGCGAGCCCGGACCCCGCGTACCCCACCCCGGCGAGGAAGCCCGCAGCCGCGACGATCGCGACGACGAGGAAGGCGCTGGCGGCGCGCACCGCCTGGCGCCGGCGCGCACGGCCGGACCCGGGCGGCGGCGCCCCGGACTGCCCGGTCTCGTTCGGCGGGGCGATCAGCTGCCACGCCGGCGCCGGGTGCCACTCCGGGGGCGCGGAGCTCCCCGGCTCACCCGTCGCGGGCGGGGCGGGGTCGTCGGGGATCGATGCGGCGTCGAGATCGCCGTCCGGGTCGTGGAACGCGTTCATGCGGCGTCCAGCCTACATCGGGGAGACGGCGGGGCGTGCCGCGACCGGGGGCGCGCCGCGCCGGCGGCCGCGCGCCGCGGCACGAAGGTGCGGCCGGTCAGGTCCGCGTGTACCAGCCCGCCACCCAGTCGACGAGCCCGGACGGGACGCGGACCCGGTACCAGACACGGCCGGCCACGTCGCGGTGTGCCGAGATCACGCCGAGGCGCGTCCCCGCGGCGACGGTGGTGACCCGGCGGGCGTCGATGAGCGGGCCGCTCCGCACGTTGAGCGGGGCCGTCGCGTAGCGGTACGAGCGGACGTGCAGCACCGTCGCGGCAAACGTGCCGCTCGTCACGCCGAGGTGGGTGTGCCCGAACGTCGTGAACGGCACGGTGAGGCCGTAGATGCTCGTCACCTTGACGCCCTCGGTCAGCGCGCTGATGACCCGGTCGTGCCCGAGGTAGATGCCGACGTGCGAGCCGCCGTTGAAGAAGACGAGGTCGCCCGGCTGGCCGCCGGTGGTGCTGGTCTCACCCCGCGAGCGCAGGAAGGCGAGCTGTGCGTACACGCTCCGGGTGTCGCCGATCCGCGCCGCGATGCCGTTGTCGGCGAAGACGCGATAGACGAGGCCGGAGCAGTCGAAGGTGTAGGGGCCGGCCGTGTCGAGGCGATACGGGGCGTTGAGATGGCGCATCGCGTCGGCGATGACGCGGTCGGCGAGCGTCGCGGTGGACGCGTTGGTGGCGGGCGGCGCCGCCGCAACGAAGGCGAACAGCGACGCCGAAGCGAGGGCCGCCAGTGCCGCGGCCCGCAGTCGTGAGACCTGTCCCACGATCCCTCCGATCTACCAGGACACCGCCCGTCGGGGCGATGGCGGTGGGATGTGCCGCTTGCGGCGATCGGGAGAACGGCGCGGGATGCGCGTCGGCAGGCGAGGACCCGGGCGGGTCAGGGTGCCGTCCCGCGGGACGGCGCGAAGCACGACCGATGCAGCCGTGGGGCGGCGTCTTCGGTTGTCGTGCTCCCTGGATCGATTCCTGCCGGTTCGAGGAGGGACCGTAGCGGGTGCGGTGGAACTGCGCCTCCCCCAAATGCATGAGACGAACGCCGTCCGCCGACGCCGTCGGGGTCAGGCGGACGGCACCGCCGGAGCCGTCACGGATCGCTCCGTCGCCGCCGGCCCCCGTTCGTCGTCCGTCCCGGCCTCGTCGGCGAAGTCGACGACGACGGGCGAGTGATCGGACGGGATCGGGTTCTTGCGCGCCTCGCGGTCGATCTCGGCGGCGGTGATGCGGGGGACGAGCGGGCGCGTGGCCAGCAGGTGGTCGATGCGCATCCCCTCGCCCTTGTGGAACGAGCCGGCGCGGTAGTCCCACCAGCTGAAGCGGCCGCCCTCCGGGTGGTGCAGCCGGTAGACGTCGACGAGGCCCCACTCCAGGAGGGCCGTGAACGCGCCCCGCTCCTCGACCGTCACGTGGGTCGCACCGACGAAGGCGCCGGGGTCCCAGACGTCCAGGTCGGTCGGGGCCACGTTGAAGTCTCCGCCCAGCACCAGGAGCTCGCCGGGATCGCGTGCGTCGAGCCATGCCCGGAGCCGCGCGTACCACGCGAGCTTGGCGTGCCAGAACTCGCCGCCCACCATGCGCCCGTTCGGGGCGTACAGGCTGCCGACCCGCACGCCCCCGCACAGCGCGCTCAGGAACCGGGCGCCGTCCGGATCGGGGTCCGGTCCGAAGCCGCGCTGGACGTCCTCGAGGCCGATCCGGCTGGCGATCGCGACCCCGTTCCAGCGGCCCTCGCCGTGGTGGGCCAGCTCGTAGCCGGCCATCCGGAAGGCCATCTCGGGCGCCGCGTCGTCGGCCAGCTTCGTCTCCTGCATGAGGAGGACGTCGACGCCGTTCCGTGCGAGCCAGTCGGTGACCTTCGGGAGGCGCTGCTTGAGCGAGTTGACGTTCCAGGTGGCGATGCGCACGCCGAGAGTCTGCCACGCCGTCGCGGGCGCGGCCCGCTCCTTGACGCCCGCGCCGTCAGGGTTCGAGCGTCGGCACCACCGAGAGCGCCACGTTCCCCTTCAGCGCGCGCGACACCGGGCAGCCGTCCTTCGCGGCGTTGGCCGCGCTCGCGAAGCCGTCCCCGGTCATGCCGGGGACCCGGCCGGTGACCTGCAGCTCGGACTTCGCGACGGTCCACTGCCCGTCCACCCGGTCGAAGGTCACAGTGGCGGTCACGTCCAGCCGGGCCGCGGGGTGGCCCGCCTTGGCGAGCTCGTTCGAGAGCGCCATCGAGTAGCAGGCGGCATGAGCGGCGGCGATCAGCTCCTCCGGGCTCGTGCGGCCGTCGGCCTGCTCGGTCCGGGAGGCCCACGTCACGGGGAGCTCGTCGAACGCGCCGCTCGTCGCGGCTCGCACGGTCCCCGACCCCGACATGAGGTCCCCCTGCCAGACAGCCTGGGCACGGCGAATGGCTGCCATCGCGTTCCTCCTGTCCGTCGCGTCGATCCTGTGGCCGGCGGCCGGTGCCGCGGGCCGGTCGATCGTGCCACAGGAGTCACCCGCACGTCTGCCGCGGGCCGGTCGTGCCGTACGCTTGTGCCGGATGGCGCCGGCGAGTGCCGGGGCCGGCGGCCGCCGCGGGTCGTGCGAGGCCCCGGAGGCCTGCGCAGCGCACGGGAGGACGGGATGGCGATCTGGTTCACGGTCCGGCTCGACGATCGGCCCGGCTCGCTCGCGCGCCTGGCCTCCACGCTCGGCGACCGGGGCATCAACATCAGCGGCATCGTCGGCGTGGCCGAGGACACGGGCGGCGCCCTCATGCTGACCACCTCCGACGACGGCGCGACGCGTGCCGCCCTGGGCGACGCCGGAATCGCGTTCGAGGAGCACGACTCCGCGGCCGGCCCCTCGGAGGGTTTCGAGGGCGTGCGGAACGGGCTGGCGCAGCGCGGAATCGACGTCGAGGCCCGGTAGCGAACCCGATGCCGGCTGATCCGCGGCCGGGGGTGCAGGTCTTCGGCCGCCGCGACTCGCGCGACACGCAGAAGGCGCTCCGTTTCTTCAGGGAGCGGCGGGTGCCGGTGCACTTCGTCGACGTGGCCGTCCGGCCGCCCGCGCCGGGTGAGCTGCGCCGGTTCGCCCAGCGCCTCGGCGTCACGGCGCTCGTCGACGTCGACGGGCGGCGCTACCGCGACCTGGGGCTCGGCTACATGCGGCTCGGCGAGGACGACCTGCTGGAGCGGCTGCTGGCCGATCCGTCCCTGCTCCGGCTGCCACTCGTGCGATACGGGAACGCGTTCACGGCCGGCGCCGCGGAGGAGGCCTGGCGGGACTGGGTGCGGATCACCGCCTGAGCACCGCGCCCCGTGGTCAGGGCGCCGGGATCACGAGCCGCTGGCCCGCCTCGATCGAGTCCGGGTTGGCGATGTGGTTGGCGGCCACGAGTGCCTGCACGCTCACGCCGTACTTCGCCGCGATCGAGGTGAGCGTCTCGCCGGCGGCGATCACGTGGACGATCGGCGATGCGCCGGGTGCAGGCGCGCTCGACGCCCCGGCGGTCCCGCCGCTCGATGCCGGCGTCGCGGCGCCGCTCGCCGCGGGCTCCGTGGAGGGCTGAGGCGCGGCGGTGGCCGCGGGGGACGCCACGCCGCCGGATCCCGGTGCCTGCGTGGCTGCGACATCGGCCACGGAGGGCCGTACGAGATCGGCCGAGAGGAACGCGAGGCCGTACCCGACGGCGCCCGCGACCAGGAGAAGGGCCAGGACGAGGGCGACGCGGCGCGCGGCTGACATGCCCGGATGATAGGGGCGGCAGGCCCGTCCCGCACCGGCGGCCGCAGGCCGCTCGCCGCCTTCGCCGCCACGGGGCGAGGCTGCGGGAACCGGCGGCCGTCCCGCTGCGTCGTTCGTGCGTCCAACCGTCGCGGAGGAAGGAGCGAGCGGGATGTTCGCCCGGAGTGGGATCGCGGCGATCCGGGTCCTCGCGGTTGCGCTGGTGCTCGGCGCGTGCAGCAGTTCGGCGGTCGACACGCAGGCACGCATGGCCGGCGGCCTCTCCGCGGCCCCTGCGTCGACTGCCGGTCCTGCCGCCGCTCCGGCGTTCGATGCATCGGGGGCGGGGTCGAACGAGTCGTCGACGAAGGCCGCCCCGGCCCCGGACGAGACGCTCATCGTGAAGACCGGCACGCTCGTGCTGGACGTGAAGAACCTCGACGCCGCGCTGGCGAAGGCGCAGGCGGCGGTGGCGGCCGCGGGCGGGTACGTGAGCGGCTCGGACCGGTCGGGGCAGGGCGACCAGCAGACCGCGACCGTGACGTACCGCATTCCGGCTGCGTCCTGGGATGCGGCGCTCGGCGGGGTTCGCGCCGTGGCCGCGAACGTCGAGAAGGAGCAGACCAGCGCGGTCGAGGTGACGGGACAGGTGCTCGACCTCGGCGCACGGATCACGAACCTGCGCGCGACCGAGTCGGCGCTGCAGGCGATCATGGCCCGGGCCACGAAGATCGCCGACGTGCTGGCCGTCCAGCAGCAGCTCACCGACGTGCAGGGACAGATCGAGCAGCTGACCACGCAGCAGCAGCACCTGCAGCAGCAGGCGGCGCTCGGCACGCTCACGGCCACGTTCCTGGTCCCCGTCGTGGCGGTCACCGCCGCCACGAGCGGCTGGGACCCGGGGCGCCAGGTCGACGACGCGACCGCCCAGTTGATCGGACTGGGGCAGGGGCTCGCGACGGCGGGGATCTGGCTCGCGATCGTGGGCCTGCCGATCGTGCTCGTCCTGCTGCTGATCGCGGTTCCGCTCGCGTGGGTCGCGCGTCGGGCGCGTGCCCGGGCGGGCAGGCGACCGCCGGAGGCGCCGCTCTGGGGTCCGGACGCCGCATCCGGTACCCAGCCGGGCGCGTAGAAGCGCGGGCCGACCCGCACACTGCCGGCGGCCCGACCCGCAGACTGCCGGCGGCCCGACCCGCCACCCGGTCCGCCGGCCCGATCCGAGCCGACGGGCGATACTCCCGGGAACGCCGCCGCCGGCGGAGACGGAGCGAGGGAGCGATGCGCGTCGCGCTGATGACCGAGCCGCAGCAGGGGCTCGCCTACGAGGAGATCCTGGCCCTGGCCCGCACCGCCGAGGCGGCCGGGTTCGAGGCCTTCTTCCGGTCGGACCACTACACGAGCTTCCCGGGCGAGGCCGGGCTGCCCACGACCGACGCATGGACGACGCTGGCCGGTCTGGCCCGCGAGACCCGGAGCATCGGGCTGGGCGTGCTCGTCTCGCCCGTCACGTTCCGGTCCCCGGGGCTCCTCGCCAAGGTCGTGACGACCGTGGACGAGATGTCCGGCGGACGCGTGGAGCTCGGTCTGGGTGCCGGGTGGAACGAGCGGGAGCACGCCGAGTACGGCTTCCCGTTCCCGGACGTGCGCACCCGCTTCGACATGCTCGAAGAGCAGCTCGAGATCGTCCATCGGTTCTGGGCGGACCCGCCGGGCTGGTCGTTCGAGGGCGCGCACTGGCAGCTCCGCGGGGCGCGACTCGTGCCGCGCCCGGTCGAGCGAGCGGGCCGCAGGCACCCGAACCTGATCGTGGGGGGCGAGGGCAAGCCGCGCACGGCCCGGCTGGCCGCGACGTGGGCCGACGAGTTCAACATCTCGAGCGCGGGGCCCGATGAGGTGCGCGCCGGGTTCGACCGCGTGGTGCGCGCCTGCGAGGCGGCCGGACGCGATCCAGGCACGCTCGTGCGGTCGGCGATGGTCGGCGTGCTCGTGGCACCGACCCGGGGCGAGCTGTCGGAGCGCGTGGGTGCGCTGCTCCGTACGCTCGGCCGCGACGAGGCCGGAGCAGAGGCGTGGCTGGCCGAGCGCCGCCCGCGCTGGATCCTGGGGACGCACGAGGAGGCGCTGCGGCAGGTCGAGCGCTACCGGGAAGCCGGTGCGCAGCGGATCATGCTGCAGGACCTGCTGCCGCGCGATCTCGACATGATCCGCGAGCTCGGCGCGCTCTTCGGTCTCGTGGGGGGGCGGGGGACGGCCTGACCTTCCGTCGCCCGGGGGTGATGGAGGCGAGGGCTGGACTCGAACCAGCGAACAGAGGCCTTGCGGGCCTCGCCCTTGACCACTCGGGCACCTCGCCGCCGATCCATGCTACCCGGTCGCGCCCCGGCGCAGCGGAGGCCGTCAGCGCACGAGCCCGAGCCGGTGCGGCGGCCAGTACCGGGCCCATGGCCGCCCGATGACCGACTGCGGGTCGACCGTGCCGAAGATGCGCGAGTCGGTGGACTCGTCCGGGTTGTCGCCGCGCAGCTCCAGCCATCCGTCGGCGTCCAGGTCGACGACCCGCTTCACGAGCCAGCGGGCCGGCTCGGTCGGGTCCGGCACCGCCACGAGGTCGGACGGCCGGGGACGGCGCGCCGCGTACGCCCTCGGATCGACCAGGAGCCAGTCGCCGGGTTCCAGCGTGGGGCGCATGCTGCCGCCCGCCACCGCGCTCCGCAGCGGCCAGCTCCGCACGAGGCGTGCCAGCGGCGGCGCGAGGGCGAACCCGAGGGCGGCGACGCCGATCCCGACGCGGAGGCCGGCGCGGAACCGGGCCTGCGCGAGATCGCCGACACCGCGCGACGGCGCGGCGACGGACGGCGAGCGACGCGGCATCAGGCCTGCGGACGACCGCCCTTGGTCTCCCAGAAGATGTCGGCGAACTCCTTCACGAGCGCCTGCAGGTCGGCGGCCGCCTGCGCGTCGACGGTCTGCTTGCACTTGCCCGCCTGCTTCATGATCCGCCACACCAGGTCGTGGAGGTGCGGGTACTTCTCGACGTGCTCGGGCTTGAAGTAGTCGCCCCAGATCACGCGGACCTCGTGCTTGACGATCTCGGCGTGCTGCTCCTTGATGGCGACGCAGCGCATGAACTGGTTGCGCTGGTTGGGATCGTCCCCGAGGTTCTGGTTGATCAGCTCGACCATCCGGGCGACGGTGCGCGCGCCGATCTCGGCGCCGTGCGGGTCGTAGATGCCGCACGGGATGTCGCAGTGCGCGTGGACGGTGTGGCGCGGGCGGGCCACCGCGGCGATTCGTTCGCGAAGCACGGCTCGACTCCTCAGTGCTGTGGTTCGACGTCCGGCTCATCGTGCCACAGCGTGCACGGCGGCGCCCGCGACGGGCCGTTCGCCGTTCGGCCGTCGCGGGCCACCCGTTCGCCCGGCTCCGTCGGCCACGAGGCGCCGTGGCAAACACCACGCATCTGTATCATGCGGCCATGCAGGATGGGCAGGCCGAGGGCATGGACCGATCGCTGGCCTGCCCGTTCCTCGGGCTCGCCGAGGACCGGGGAACGCGGTTTGCGGTCCCGGACCGGCGCCACCGGTGCTTCGCCGATCGGGAACCGTCCCCCCGCGCGATCGCGCACCAGCAGCAGTACTGCCTGCAGGCCACGTTTGCGGTGTGCCCGACCTTCCAGGACTGGGCCCGGCACGAGTCCGCGCGCGTCGCGCCGGAGGAACGCCCCTCCGCGATCCTCCCCGCCGACGGTGGGGCGGGCCGCGCGGGATCGGGTACCGCGCCCGAGGAACGCCCGGCGGCCGGCGTCCAGCGCGGCGGAGGCCTGTGGGAGGAGGGCGGCAGGTGGTCCCCCGCAGGCGAGTGGCAGGAGACCGCCTCCGACCCGGACGAACCGCCGTCGCCGCGGCGGGCGGGAGCGGAAGCGTCCGGCGCCGGACGCGATGATGCGCCGCACGCCGCACCCGACGTCCCGCCCTTCCTCGCCGCCCGGCGCGACCGCATGGCGCTGGGAGTCCGGCAGTCGCCCGAGGGTCGCGTTGCGGCGGCGGGAACCGTGGTCTCCCCCGGGGACCGCGTGCCCGGAGATCGAACGGGCGATCGGCCGGGAGATCGGTCGCGCGCCGAGCGTCCGCGCCGGGGCGTGGCCTGGGAGGAGCCGGCCCTCCCGAGGCGCAGCTCGTCGGATCCGGACGCCGACGTCCCCGACTGGGAGCGACCCGCGCGCCGTGAGGCATACCCCACGCTCCACGTGCCGGCGCGCCTGCCGAACGTGTCCGTCCTGTGGCTCGGCCTCGCTGCGCTGATCCTGGCGGCCTTCGTGCTCTTCCTCGCCCCGACCGTGCTGCCCGGCCTCTTCGGGGTCGCGCCGGCTCCCACGCCGTTCTCCACGCCGACACCCGTCGCGTCCGCGTCCGCCGCGGCCGTGGCCACTCCGGTCCCGGCGCCCACGCCGATCGTCTACACCGTCGTGCAGGGAGACACGCTCTCGGCGATCGCCTCGAAGTACGGGCTCACCATCGCGCAGATCCTGAAGGCCAACCCGCAGATCAAGAACCCCAACTCGCTGTCGATCGGCGACAGGGTCAACATCCCGACGCCGGCACCCGCCGCACCGGCGTCCGGGGCGCCCTGACCGCGGCCCGACCGCGCCCGGACCGCGGCCATCGGCGCGCAGCCGCCGCGCAGCCGCCCGAACACGCGAGCCGGCGGTCC
>JAJYGK010000139.1 GCA_021790715.1 Chloroflexota bacterium | reverse complement strand
CTGCACGTCATCGCGGAGGCCAAGCGCCGCTCGCCGTCGGCCGGCCCGCTCGCCGCGACCGGGGAGGATCTCGTGCCGCGCGCCCGTGCCTACGCGGCCGGCGGCGCCTCGATCGTCTCCGTGCTCGTGGAGCCGCACTGGTTCGGCGGCTCCCTCGACGACCTGGCCGCGGTGCGCGCCGCCGTGCCGCTGCCGGTGCTGGCCAAGGACTTCGTCGTCGACCCGCGCCAGCTCCCGCTGCTGCGCGCGGCCGGCGCGGACCTGGCGCTGCTCATCGCAGCCCTGCACCCGGGCCGCGCGCTTCGGCGGCTCGTCGACGTCGCGCGCGACGTCGGGCTCGAGCCGCTCGTCGAGGTGCACGAGGAACGCGAGCTCGAGCGCGCGCTCGGCAGCGGCGCGCGGATCGTCGGGATCAACAACCGCGACCTGCGCTCGCTGGCGGTCGACACCGGCCACGCCGAACGCCTTCGGGGCCTGGTGCCGGACGACCGGCTCGTCGTCGCGGAGTCGGGTGTCCGGGAGCCGTCCGTGCTGGCGGCCTGGCGCGCGCTCGGCTTCGACGCCGCGCTCGTGGGCGAGGCGCTCATGCGGTCCGACGAGGCCGGCATCCGGTCGCGGACGGCCGCGTTCGTCGCGGCGGGACGGGCGCCGTCGGCGGCCGAGGACCTCGCGGCCGCGGACCGGCGGCCGTGGGTCAAGATCTGCGGCATCACCGACGCCCGGGGGATCGAGGCGGCCGTCGCGGCCGGAGCGGACGCCGTCGGGCTCAACCTGGTCGAGGGCACGCGGCGCTGCCTGTCCGCGGCGGAGGCCGCCGCGCTGGCCGCGCATGCCCGGGCGCTCCGCGGCGCGGACGGGCGGCCGACCGTCGTCGGCGTCGTCGGCGACGTGGACCCGTCCGACGGTGCCGGGATGGCGGCCCGGATCGGCCTCGATGCGATCCAGTGGTCCGGGCGCGGCGGCCTGCCGGAGGCCGCGTCGCGCGGGCTCCCCGCGATCGGCGTCCTGCGCGCGCCGACAGCGTCCGCCGCCCCGGCGGACGGGCGCGACGCCCTCATCCGGCGCCTCGTGTCTGAGGGCCGCGACCTGCTCGCACGGCCCGGAGTCGCGTGGCTCGTGCTCGATGCCGCCGATCCCGTCGCGCTCGGCGGCACCGGGGCGCGCGCGGACGCCCCGCTCGCGGCCTCGGTCGCGCGCGAGATCCCCGTGGTCCTGGCCGGCGGGCTGACCGCGGCCAGCGTCGCCACGGCCCTGCGCACGATCGCGGCCGTCGGTGTCGACGTCGCCTCGGGGGTGGAGGAGGGGACCGGCCGCCGGCTCGCCCTCTCGCCCGGCAACGCATCGGCCGTCCCCGGCCCGGGCCGCCGGGGCGGTCGCCTCCTGCGCCCGCGCAAGGACCCGTTCCTCGTCGGCCTCTTCGTCAAGCGGGCGCGCGCGGCGCGCCTGGACCTGCCGCTCGCCCCGTCGCGGCCCACCCCCGTCGATCCGGGGCTGCTCGACGCCGACGCCGCGGGCAGGTGGGGCATCGGCCGCCAGTTCGGTGGCCGGTACGTGCCGGAGACCCTCGTCGCGGCACTCCGCGAGCTCGAGGCGGCCTGGTCGGAGCTGCGAGTCGACCCCCGCTTCTGGGCCGACCTGCGGATCCTGCGCCGCGACTACATCGGGCGGCCCTCGCCGTTGTACCGGGCCGACCGCCTGGCGGCGGAGGTGGAGCGACGGGCGGGCCGTGAGCCGGGCCGGCTCCGCCTCTACCTGAAGCGCGAGGACCTCAACCACACGGGCGCGCACAAGATCACCAACGCGATCGGACAGGCGCTGCTGACACGCCGGCTCGGAAAGGTGCGCGTGATCGCCGAGACGGGGGCGGGCCAGCACGGCGTCGCCACCGCGACGGCGTGCGCGCTCCTCGACCTGCCGTGCACCGTGTTCATGGGCCGCGAGGACATCCGGCGCCAGGCTCCGAACGTGCTGCGCATGCGGGCCCTCGGGGCCGAGGTGCGCGAGGTGACGTCGGGCAGCGGCACGCTCAAGGACGCCACCAACGAGGCGATGCGCGACTGGGTGACCAGCGTCCGCACCACCCACTACGTGCTCGGGTCGGCGGTCGGGCCGCACCCGTACCCGACGATCGTGCGGGATCTGCAGCGCGTCATCGGCGACGAGGCGGCGGCCCAGCTCGCCTCCCTGGAGGGGAGGCTGCCGGACGCGGTCGTCGCGTGCGTCGGCGGCGGCTCCAACGCGATCGGGCTCTTCACGCGGTTCCTCGGTGAGCCGTCCGTGCGGATCGTGGCCGTGGAGGCCGCGGGGGAGGGGATCGGGACCGGACGCCATGCCGCGGCGCTCGCCGGCGGCACGCCGGGGGTGCTCCACGGGGCGCGCTCGTACATGCTGCAGGACGCCGACGGGCAGGTGATCGAGGCGATCTCGGCATCGGCCGGGCTCGACTACCCCGGCATCGGGCCCCAGGTCGCGGCGCTGTACGAGGCGGGACGGATGGAGATCCTGGCGGCGACGGACGCCGAGGCGATCGAGGCGCTCACGCTCCTGACGCGCACCGAGGGGATCATCCCGGCGCTCGAGCCCGCGCATGCCATCGCGGCGCTGCCGGTGCTGCTCGCCGGAAGCGGCGACACCCGTGCCGGAGGCGGGCCGGGCGGGCCGGGCGGGCCGGGCGGGCCGGGAGATGGGGGTGCTCCGCGCGGCGCGCTCCCCGCCGATGCGCTGGTCGTGCTCGGCCTCTCGGGGCGGGGCGACAAGGACATGGGGGTGCTCGGCGGCGACGAGGAGGCGCCGGCATGACGACCGCAGCGGTGGCATCCGACGTCGTCAACGGCACCGACGCCACGCCGGGCGCGGCGCGGCTCCGCTCCGCCTTCGGGGCCGCGGCGGCCGCGGGCCGGACCGCACTCGTGCCGTACGTCGTGGCGGGGTATCCGGACGCCGAGACGAGCCTGCAGATCGCGCTGGCGGCGATCGACGCCGGGGCGGACCTGCTCGAGGTCGGCCTGCCGTACTCCGACCCGCTCGCGGACGGCACGACGCTCCAGCGGGCATCGGCGGCGGCCCTGCGCGCGGGTGCCTCGCTGGACCGATCGCTGGAGCTCGTCCGGCGCGTGCACGCCGAGCGCCCCGGCGTCCCCCTCGTCCCGATGGCCTATGTCAACCAGGTGGTCGGCGGCCGGGAGCCCGCAGGCCCGATGCGGAGGCTCGCCGATGCCGGCGCGAGCGCCGCGATCCTCGCCGACCTGACGCCCGACGAGGGCGCGCCGGTGGAGGCGGCCGCACGCGAGGCGGGCCTCGGCATCGTGTACCTGGTGGCGCCCACGACGCCGGCCGCGCGGCGGTCCTGGATCGCGTCGCGGACGGGCGGCTTCCTGTACGTCGTGTCGCTGGTCGGGACCACGGGTGCGCGGGCGACCCTGGCGCCGGAGGTCGGTTCGTTCGTGCGGGACGTGCGCGCGGTGAGCCCGGTCCCGGTGGCCGTGGGGTTCGGCGTCTCCCGCGCCGCGCACGTCCGGCGCCTGGCACGGGTCGCCGACGGCGTGGTGGTGGCGTCGGCCCTCGTCGATGCCCTGGGGTCCGACGGACGCGACGTGCAGGCGATGGCCCGGCTGATCGCCGACCTGCGTCGCGGTACGGCGCGGCCTGCAGCCCGGAGCCCCGGGACGCCCTGAGCACGCACGGCAGCCGGCGCGGCGCCGCTCGCGCCCGCGCTAGGCGCGCGGATCCTCGGCGTGCGGCCCCGGGCCGGCAGCGCCGGGGAGCCCCGGTCCGGCAGCGCCGGACGGACCCGTCCCGTCGCCCGAGCCGCGCCGCCGGGCGGCCGTCTCGATCCGCCGCGTCGCGGCGATCAGCCTCCGGTAGACCGCCAGGAGCTCCTCCTGGGGCAGCGGGCCGTCGTTCGCCATGGCGACCCGCAGGAGCACCTCGCGCTCGCGTGCCGCGTCGAGCACCGTGCGGCGACCCGCCGTCTGCTTCGCGGCGCCGGCCTCCAGGCCCAGCCGCGCCCGCTCGTTCATCAGCGCGACGATGCGCCGGTCGAGGGCATCGATCCGCCGGCGCAGGCGCCGGAGCTCCGGAGGCACGGCGTCCGGTGCGCGCCCGCTGGGACCCTCGCCCCGGCGGTCTCGTCGCTCAGGCACGGGCGGATGCCATGTCGCGGGTCGTCTCCGCCGCTCCCGGTGCCGCCCGACCCCCGGCGAGCGCGGCCGCGATCCCGGCCGCGACCGCCTCCTCCGGCACGTCCGTCCGCACCGTCACGCCGGACCCGGTCGGGAGCACCCATCGGAGCCGGCCGGCGGCGTGCTTCTTGTCGCGGGCCAGGAGGTCGCGGACGGCGGCCTCCGGGACGCCGGGTGGGTCCTGCGCCAGCCCGGCCGTCGCCAGCAGCCGGCGGATGCGTGCCGCCCGATCCGGGGGAGTCACGGCGCAGGCGAGGCCGACCGCGACGGCGCCGAGCAGGCCGCAGGCCACCGCCTCGCCGTGCAGGATCCGCCGGTAGCCGGCCGCGGCCTCGACGGCGTGGCCGATCGAGTGCCCGAGGTTGAGGACGACCCGGCCGGCCTGTTCGCGCTCGTCGCCCGCCACGACCTCGACCTTGGCCCAGGCGCACCGCTCGACGAGCTCCGCGATGGCGCCCGACCCGAACGCGCGCCTGCCCCGCGCCAGCGCCCCGGCCTCGCGCTCGAGCAGCCCGAAGAGCGCCTCGTCCCCCAGCGCGGCGTACTTGACCGCCTCTCCCAGGGCCGCGCGGCGGTGCCGGACCGGGAGCGTCGCCAGCAGCCCGATGTCGGCGACGACGGCACGCGGCTGGTGGAATGCCCCGACCAGGTTCTTGCCCTCCGGGATGTCGATCGCCGTCTTGCCGCCGATCGACGAATCGATCTGCGCGACGAGCGTCGTCGGCACGTGCACCAGGGGCACGCCCCGCAGGTAGGTGGCGGCCGCGAAGCCGGCCGCGTCGCCGAGCGCGCCGCCGCCGATCGCGACCAGCGGGTCGCCACGCTCGAGGCGGGCGGCGGCGAGCGAGCGGACCAGCCGGCCGTACGCGGCGACGGTCTTGGCCGCCTCGCCCGACGGCATCAGCAGGGGGACGACCTCCAGGCCGGCGCCCGACAGCGCCGCGGCCAGGCGCGCTCCGTGCAGCCGCCAGGCCACGGGCTCGGAGACGACCGCGACGCGCGCGGCCCCCAGCGCGGCGAGCGCCTCGATGAGCCGCGGCCCCGCGTCGCCGTCGCCGATCGTGAGCCGCCCGATCGGCGTCTCGGCCCGCAGGAGGGACGTTCCCGCCGGGGCGGGGAGCGCCAGGCGCTCCTCGATGCGGGCCGCCACGGCGGCCACGCCGGTCGCGGCCTCGACGGCCTCGCCGGCCGCGTACCACCGGGCTCGGGCGGTCAGGAGTTCGTCGAGCAGGAGTCGCGGATCGCGGCCGGAGAGGAGCGGCCGGACCGGCGCGCCGCGCAGCCTGCGCAGCAGCACGCCGGCGGGCGCATGGAGGCCGATCACCCGCCGCCCGTGGAACAGCCGCCAGCGGTTGCGCGGATCGATGACGGCTCCGCCGCCGACGGCCACCACCCGGGTGACGTCGGGGCGTCGGTCGTCGTCCCGCGCGCAGATCGCGGCAATGGCCTCGCGCTCGCGTGCCCGGAAGCCGGCCTCGCCCTCGGTCTCGAAGATCGCCGGGATCGGTCGCCCGGCCGACGCCTCGATCGCGTCGTCCAGGTCGATGAACGGCACCCCGTGCCGCGCCGCGACCCGTCGCCCCGCAGCGCTCTTCCCGCTCCCCGGGGGCCCGATCAGGACGAGGTCCACCTCAGGCGTCCGCGCCGGCGATGGCGTCGCCCAGCGGCGCGTCCGCGACGGTGCGTTCCAGGTACCGGCGCATGTTGTCCCGGACCTCGTCCAGGCTGTCGCCGCCGAATTTCTCCAGGACCGCATCGGCGAGCACGAGGAGCACCATCGCCTCGGCGATCACCCCCGCGGCAGGCACGACGCTGATGTCGCTGCGCTCGTAGTGCGCCGTCTCCACCGGCAGCCCGGTCCGGAGGTCGGCGGAGGGCAGCGGCCGGGCGAGCGTCGAGATCGGCTTGACCGCCCCGCGCACCACGAGGGGCTCGCCGTTCGTGATGCCGCCCGTCAGCCCGCCGGCCCGGTTCGTGGAGTGGAGCCAGCGCCGCACCTGGGCCTCCGGGCCGGCCCGATCCTCCGCGCCCGACTGCGCGTCGCCGGGGGCCTCGATCCCGATGCCGGTGACCACGTCGTGGACCTCCGAGCCGAACCGGCGCGTCTGCTCGAAGCCGAGCCCGAACTCGACCCCCTTGACCGACTGGATCGAGCAGACCGCGCCCGCCATGCGGGCGTCCAGGCGGCGGTCCCAGTGAACGTGGCTGCCGAGGCCCACCGGCACGCCGCGCGCCACGACCTCGAAGATGCCGCCGACCGTGTCGCCGCGGGAGCGCGCCTCGTCGATGCGGGCGATCATCGCGTCCTCGCCCTCGGGGTCCGGGCAGCGCAGGGGACTCGCCTCCGCCTCCTCGCGCGTGCGCGTCGCGCGTGCCGGGTCCATCGCGACGCCGCCGATCTCGGCCGTGAAGCTCCACACGTCGATGCCGAGTGCGGCGAGGAACGGGCGGCAGACCGCGCCCGCCGCCACCCGCATCGTCGTCTCGCGGGCGCTGGCCCGTTCGAGCACGTCGCGGACGTCCGTCGTCCCGTACTTCAGCGCGCCGGCGAGATCGGCGTGTCCGGGCCGCACGCGCGTCACGGGGGTCGCGCGACGATTCCCGGCCTCGGCCAGCGCCGCCAGTTCGGCCGCCTCGGCCTCCGACAGCGCCTCCACCTGCATGACCCGCGTCCAGTTCTCCCAGTCGCGGTTGCGCACCGCGAGCAGGACCGGGGATCCGAGCGTCCGCCCGTGCCGTACGCCGCCCAGGATCTCCGCGCGGTCCTGCTCGATGTGCATCCGCGCGCCCCGCCCGTAGCCGCGCTGCCGCCGCGCGAGGTCGCGTGCGATCGCGTCGGCGGACACCGGGATGCCGGCCGGCAGGCCCTCGAGGATCGCGCCGAGGCCCGGGCCGTGCGATTCGCCGGCGGTCAGGAAGCGGAACGGCATGGCATCGAGGTGGGCGCGGCGCTCAGGCCATCTCGGCCGGCGTGCGTCCCGTGCCGGCCTGGCGGGCCTCGTCCAGCGTGCGCCGCATGACGTCCACCGGCGCCGGCTGCCCCGTCCAGAGCTGGAACGCGTCCATGCCCTGCTGCAGCAGCATCAACTCGCCGTTCTGGACCGCCGCCGCCCCGGCCGCCTTCGCGTCCCGCAGCAGCCGGGTCTCGGGCGGGTTGTAGAGCATGTCCATGACCAGCAGGTCGGGCGCGAGCAGCTCGGCCGGAATCGGCGATTCGTCGGACGCCAGTCCCACCGACGTCGCGTTCACGAGCACGCGCGTGCGCGAAAGTTCGGACTCGATGACCGAGTCGTGCCAGGGCATCGCGCGCAGATCCATGTGCGCCGCGCTCCGGCTGAAGTGTCTGACGAGTCCCTCGGCGCGGTGCAGGTGGCGATTGAACACGATGACCCGCTGGAATCCCATCGTGATCAGGGCGTAGACCGCCGCCCGGGCGCCGCCGCCGGCGCCGAGGATCACCGCGGCGCGGGGCATCTTCTGCTTGCCGACCAGGGCGTCGAGCGAGACCCGGAACGCGTTCACGTCGGTGTTGTGCCCGATGAGGCGCTTCCCCTCGCGGGTGATGCAGTTCACCGCGCCGGTCGCGGCGGCGTCCTCGCTCTTGCGGTCGACGAACGTCGCCGTGCGCTCCTTGTGGGGGATCGTCACGTTGGCGCCCAGGAACTCGTCGCCGCGCAGCGCCTCGATGGCGTCCTGCAGGGCAGGCGTGGACGTGTCGAGCAGCTCGTACCGCGCGTCGATCCCGGCCGCGGCTTCGGCGGCCTGCTGCATCTGCGCGGAGAACGAATGCGCGACCGGGTGTCCGATCAGGACGACTCGCTTGGTCATGCGCTCACCCTCTCCAGGTCCCGGAAGAAGCCCGGGTAGGACACGGCGGCGGAGGCCGCGTCGTCCAGCGTGGTCTCGCCCTCCGCGAGCAGGCCGGCCACGGCGAACGTCATGGCCAGCCGGTGGTCCCCGAGCGTCCGCACCGGCGCGCCGACGAGGCCGAAGCCGGGCACGCCCGCGCGACCCTCGATCGCCAGGTCGTCACCCTCCACCGCGACGCGCGCGCCGAGCGCCGACAGCCCGTCGGCGATCCCGGCGATCCGGTCGCTCTCCTTGTTGCGCAGCTCGCCCGCGCCGTGGATGCGGGTCGTGCCCTCCGCGCAGGCGGCCGCCAGGCAGAGGGCGGGGATCTCGTCGATCGCGCGGGCGACGTCGGCCGCGTCGACCTCGATCGCGCGGAGCCGGCTCGACGAGACGGTGAGGGTCCCGACCGGCTCCGAGGCGTCGGTCGCGAGCGGCTCGACGCGGATCTCCGCGCCCATCCGCCGCAGGAGTTCGACGACGGCGCGCCGCGTCGGGTTCAGGCCGACACCCTCGAGGGTCAGCTCGGCATCCGGGTGGGCCGCGCCGGCCACGAGCCAGAAGGCCGCCGCGGAGACGTCGCCCGGAACGCGCTCGTCGCGTGGCTGCACCGTCGCCCCGCCCTCCATCCTCACGACCCAGTCGCCGTCCTCGAACGACGTCACATCGACCCCCCGGTCGCGCAGCATGCGTTCGGTATGGTCGCGCGTCGCCACGGCCTCGCGCACCTCGACCGTGCCGCGTGCCGACAGGCCGGCGAGCAGGATCGCGGACTTGACCTGCGCGCTGGGAACGGTCGGCCGATGGACGATCGCCTCGAGCGGCGACCGTCCCTCGACGGTGAGGGGCGGAAGAGTGTCGGCGGCACGCGCGTGGACCGTCGCGCCCATGCGACGGAGCGGCTCGATGATACGGGCCACTGGTCGACGGCGCAACGAATCGTCGCCGTCGATGACCGCGCGGAGCGGCGTTCCGGCGAGCACGCCGGCCAGCAGGCGGAGGGTCGTGCCGGAATTGCCGGCGTCGAGGACGCCGGCCGGCTCGCTCCACCCCCCCCGTCCCGGCGAGCGCACCAACCGGTCGACCCGCCCGCCCTCGGCGGACCCGCGGCGCTCGATCCGGACCCCCAGCGCCGCCAGTGCCCCGGCCGTGCTGTTGCAGTCCAGGCCGTCCGATCCGTCCCGGATCCGCGACTCCCCCTCGGCGATGGCGGCCAGGATCAGGGCGCGGTGGGTGATCGACTTGTCCCCGGGGAGGCGCAGGGTCCCCCGGAGGTGCCGGGCGTGGCGGATCGAGGCGGTGCGAGCGGCGGGGTCGGTCATGGCGCGATCAGTGCCGCCCGCTGCCGACGCTCAGCGCGGCGCTGTCGAGGACGGGGTCCCGCCGCGGGCCGCCCGCCTCGGCGTGGATGGCGCGCAGGGCCGGCATCAGGCCCCGGAACTGGTCGATCGTCAGCGACTGCTCGCCGTCGGAGAGCGCGGTCTCCGGCCGCGGGTGGACCTCGACCATGATCCCGTCGGCGCCGGCCGCCACGCCGGCGAGCGCCATCGGCTTCACCAGCCAGCGCTTGCCGGTCGCGTGGGACGGATCGACGATCACCGGCAGGTGCGTGAGGTGGTGGAGCAGGGGAACGGCGGAGATGTCGAGCGTGTTCCGCGTGTACGTCTCGAAGGTCCGGATGCCCCGCTCGCAGAGGATCACGTTGGGGTTGCCCGCCGACACGATGTACTCGGCGGCCATCAGCCACTCCTCGATGGTCGCGCCGTAGCCGCGCTTCAGCATGACCGGCCGCTCGATCCGCCCGACCGCCTGCAGCAGCGAGTAGTTCTGCATGTTGCGGGTGCCGATCTGCAGGATGTCCGCGTAGCGGTTGACGACGTCGACCTGGCCGGGCTCCATCACCTCGGTGATGACCGGGAGCCCGGTCTCGCGCCCGGCCTCGGCGAGGTACCGCAGGCCCTCGACGCCGAGGCCCTGGAACGAGTAGGGGCTCGTGCGCGGCTTGAACGCGCCGCCCCGGAGGATGGTCGCGCCGTCCGCGGCCACGGCCTGCGCCACCTCCATCATCTGGTCGCGGCTCTCGATCGAGCACGGGCCGGCCATCACGGTCAGCGACCCGTCGCCGATCGTCGCGCTGCCCACGTGGATCACCGTGTCCGCCGGGTGGAACTCGCGGCTGGAGAGCTTGAACGGGCGCGTGATCGGCGTCACCGACTCGACGCCCGAGAGCGCAGAGAGGCGGTTCATCAGGAGCTGCTTGCGTGGTCCCACGTCGCCCACGACGGCGATCACGACGCGATCCGTCCCGGGGCTCTCGTGCGGGTGCAGTCCCTCGGCGAGGACCTGCGCCTTGACCGCGTTGATCTCCTCCTCGCCGGCTCCCACGGCCATCACGACGAACATCCGACTCGACCTTTCCCGTCTGTCGCGGTCGCCGCAGTGGCGACGCATCCCGGCGACGCCGCGGTGCGCCGCCTGCGGAATAAACAAAAAAGCAGAGGTCCGAGACCTCTGCCCTCCCGGCACGACGCGCCCGGGGCCCTCAGGACCTCCGAGCCATCATGCCGGGCTCTGGTAAAAGTAGAAGCAGCCGCGCATCGTGCGCGAACAGTACGCGACGCAGCGCTGGGGTGTCAACGCGCGCCCCGTCGCCGCCCGGCCGGCGTCGTGGCAGCACAGGAGGTGACTGATGGAGCCGTGGGCACGTCCGATGGCCGGCCGGCTGGAGGAGGCGACGCTCGAGAGCGCCGTGCTGCGCGGGAACCCGCTCGGAGACCCGACGGAGCGCCCCATCTGGGTCTACCTGCCGCCGGCGTACGAGGCCGACCGGGAGCGGCGGTTCCCCGCGATCTACGTCCTCCAGGGCATGACGGGGCAGGTCGACATGTGGCGCAACCGGCAGGCGTTCCGGCCCACGGTGCCGGAGCTGGTCGACGCGCTGTTCTCCGGGCAGGCGGGCCCGGCCGCTCCGCCGGCGCTGGTCGTCTTCGTCGACTGCTGGACGTCGTGCGGCGGGAGCCAGTTCCTGGACTCGCCCGCGACCGGCCGGTACCACACGTACCTCTGCGAGGAGGTCGTGCCGTGGGTCGATGCCCGCTTCCGCACGCTCCCCGAGCGCGCGCACCGCGGCGTGACGGGGAAGTCGAGCGGCGGCTACGGGGCGATGGTCACCCCGCTCCTGCGCCCCGACCTGTGGGGCGGACTGGCGACCCATGCCGGCGATGCGCTCTTCGAGGCGTGCTACCTGCCCGAGTTCCCGCAGGCCGCGCGCGCGCTGCGCGACCGGTACGACGGCTCGTTCGAGCGGTTCTGGGAGGACTTCCGGTCCCGGCCGCCGATGTCGCGCCCCTCCGACGCGGTCCTCGTCAACGAGTACGCGATGGCAGCGTGCTACTCGGCGGATCCCGACGGAACCGTTCATCTCCCGTTCGACCCGGCGACCGGGCAGCTGATCCCGGACGTGTGGGAGCGCTGGCTCACCCGGGATCCCGTCCGAATGGTGCCGTCGCACGCGGATGCCGTGCGCTCGATGCGGGCGATCTACATCGACGCCGGCACGCACGACGAGTACTTCCTGGACCTCGGCGCCGAGGCCTACCGGCGCGCGCTCGCCGCGGCCGGTGCGCCGGAGCCGTACTTCGAGCTGTTCGACGCCGGGCACGGCTCGATCGAGTACCGGTACCCGCTCGCGCTCCACTACCTCGCCGAGCGCCTGCAGCCCTGACGCCCACCCGCTGCATGGCCTCCCATTTCGGGCCAGATGGCCCATTGACACCGTTGACGTGGAGGGCTCGACCAGCGATACTGGGGACCTGTTCCGGCGCTGCCCGCCGACCGGGGGGATCGGCAAACCGCACCGGGACGGTGTCGTTCGATTCAGCCTCGCGGCCATGAACGACAGCCCGGTGGCGTCGGGTCTGGGGGGACCCGACGGTGCCGGATCCGGGCGCCGGCCGTCAGGGGGGCTTCGGCGCCGCGGCCCGCGTCGCGTTCGGGGGGAACGCGACGGTGGCCGCATCTCCCAGCAGCGTCCGTTCGGTGGCGAGCGATCCCCGCGCCGTGGCGGCGCATCCCTGCGCGACCAGCGAAAGACCCCGGGGACGTGTCGTTCCCGGGGTCTGTGCTATGCGCGGGAGGGTTGGCGCGCCCGGCGAGACTCGAACTCACGGCCTTCAGGTCCGCAACCTGACGCTCTATCCACTGAGCTACGGGCGCCCGAGAGAGATGGCGGAGAGGGAGGGATTCGAACCCTCGGAGCAGGTTACCCCACTCAACGGTTTAGCAAACCGCCGCACTAGGCCTCTATGCGACCTCTCCGTGTCCAGGCCAGCGTTCGCCGGTTCGCCGTCCGTCCCCGGGGTCCTGTTTCGTCCCTGGATCGGAGCCGAACCGGATCGGGCGGATCACCCGCGCGACGCGGCCGTCACGGCGCGGCAGTCTACCACGCCGG